>NZ_JBFPNH010000026.1:0-126019 GCF_040815545.1 Streptomyces sp. LMG1-1-1.1
CCCCGGCCCACCCCCGTGTGGGCAATCGTCCCGCTGGGGCGGGACGGGTGGGCACACGGGACGGCGCCCTCGGCGGCGCCTCCGCCCCCCGCACCTACCCGCACCCATACGAACCCGCACCAGTGGTGCGGGTTCAGGCGCGGAAGCCTAGGCCCGGCAAGGGGCGCCGTTCCGTTGTGCCCACCCGTTCCGCCCCAGCGGAACGAATGCCCACAACGAGGGTGGGCGCCATCCGTTGCGCACACAGCGAGGGGCGCCGGGGTCGGTGCCGTCTGTTGCGCCCGCAACGAGGGGGGCCGGAGTGGGCGCAACGGACGGCGCCCCCAACGAGGGGGGGCCGGAGTGGGCGCAACGGACGGCGCCCCCAACGAGGGGGGCCGGGGTGGGCGCAACGGACGGCGGCCGAAACGACGGGGGAAGGGGTGGGCTTCCGTTGCGCCCCACAACCGGGGGCCGGAGGCGCGAGGTCCGTTGGGCCCGGAGGCGGGATTAGGTCCGCGGTGGGGAGGGCCGCAACGGGGGGCGGTTAGTTCTGGGTGAGGGGGAGGAGGGTGGGGAGGTGGCCGTCGGAGGCGCGGGCGGTGTGTTGGCGTTCGGGGGAGACGTCGCCGTAGAGGGTGGTGCGGGGCTTGGCGGGGCGGCCGGCGGCGGCGGCGATGGCTTCGAGGTCGCGGATGGAGCGGTAGGAGCCGTAGCTGGAGCCGGCCATGCGGGAGATGGTCTCTTCCATGAGGGTGCCGCCGAGGTCGTTGGCGCCGGAGCGGAGCATCTCGGCGGCGCCGTCGGTGCCGAGCTTGACCCAGCTGGTCTGGATGTTGGGGATGTGGGGGTGGAGGAGGAGGCGGGCCATGGCGATGACGGCGCGGTTGTCGCGGGTGGTGGGGCCGGGGCGGGCGATGCCGGCGAGGTAGACGGGGGCGTTGGTGTGGATGAAGGGGAGCGTGACGAACTCGGTGAAGCCACCGGTCTCCTGCTGGATGCGGGAGAGGGTGCGGAAGTGGCCGAGCCAGTGGCGGGGCTGGTCGACGTGGCCGTACATCATGGTGGAGGAGGAGCGGATGCCCAGTTCGTGGGCGGTGGTGATGACCTCGATCCAGGTGGCGGTGGGGAGCTTGCCCTTGGTGAGGACCCAGCGGACCTCGTCGTCGAGGATCTCGGCGGCGGTGCCGGGGATGGAGTCGAGCCCGGCTTCCTTGGCGGCCGTGAGCCATTCGCGGAGGGAGAGGCCGGTGCGGGTGGCGCCGTTGACGACCTCCATCGGGGAGAAGGCGTGGACGTGCATGCCGGGGACGCGCTTCTTCACGGCGCGCGCGATGTCGAAGTAGGCGGTGCCGGGGAGGTCGGGGTGGATGCCGCCCTGCATGCAGACTTCGACGGCGCCGACGTCCCAGGCCTGTTCGGCGCGGTCGGCGACCTGGTCGAGGGAGAGGGTGTAGGCGTCGGCGTCGGTGCGCCGCTGGGCGAAGGCGCAGAAGCGGCAGCCGGTGTAGCAGACGTTGGTGAAGTTGATGTTCCGGGTGACGATGTACGTCACGTCGTCGCCGGAGACCGACTTCCGTACGTCGTCGGCGACCGCGCAGAGCGCGTCGAGGGCGGGCCCGTCGGCGTGCAGCAGGGCGAGGGCCTGGGCGTCGGTGAGCTTGGTCGGGTCGTCGGCGGCGACGGCGAGGGCCTCGCGGACGTCGGCGTCGACCCGTTCGGGGACCATGCCGGGTGCGGCGGCCTCGCGCAGCGACTCCCAGTCGCCGTAGACCTCGTCGAAGTCGTCGCGGCGGTCGTGGGTGCGGCCGGTGGTGTCGATGGTGCGGTGCAGGTCGGTGCGGCCGGCGGCGGTGAACGCCTCGTCGGGCTCCTGCCAGGGCAGGCCGCGCACGGGCGCGTCGGGGTTCGCGAGGCCGGTCTCGGGGTCGGCGAGGGCCCGCACGTGCGGGAGGAGCCGGGGGTCGAGCCAGGGTTCCCCCCGGGTGACGAACTCGGGGTAGACGCAGAGCCGTTCGCGCAGTTCGAAGCCGGCGGCGGAGGACCGTGCGGCGAGCTCCTCGATCCCGGGCCAGGGGCGCTCGGGGTTGACGTGGTCGATGGTGAGCGGCGAGACGCCGCCCCAGTCGTCGATGCCGGCGGCGATGAGCCGCTCGTACGCGGAGTCGACGAGGTTCGGCGGGGCCTGGAGGCAGGCGGACGGCCCCATGATGAGCCGGGCGACGGCGACGGTGGCGACGAGGTCGTCGAGTTCGGCGTCGGGCATGCCGCGCATCGCCGTGTCCGGCTTGGCGCGGAAGTTCTGGATGATCAGTTCCTGGATCGAGTGGTACGCGCGTGCCACGCGCCGCAGCGCGAACAGCGACTCGGCCCGCTCCTCCAGGGTCTCCCCGATGCCGAGCAGCAGCCCCGAGGTGAAGGGGACGGAGGACCGGCCGGCGTCCTCGAGGACCCGCAGCCGCACCGCCGGCTCCTTGTCGGGGGACCCGTAGTGGGGGCCGCCGGGCTCCGACCACAGTCGGGTCGCGGTCGTCTCCAGCATCATGCCCATGGACGGCGCGACGGGCTTGAGGCGCTGGAAGTCGGTCCAGGACAGCACGCCGGGGTTGAGGTGGGGCAGCAGCCCCGTCTCCTCCAGGATGCGGATCGCCATGGCGCGTACGTACGCGATGGTGTCGTCGTATCCGTGCGCGTCGAGCCACTCGCGGGCCTCGGGCCAGCGGTCCTCGGGCTTGTCGCCGAGGGTGATCAGGGCTTCCTTGCAGCCGAGTTCCGCGCCGCGCCGGGCGATGTCGAGGACCTCGTCCGGGGACATGAACATCCCGTGGCCGTCCCTGCGGAGCTTCCCGGGGACGGTCACGAAGGTGCAGTAGTGGCACTTGTCCCGGCAGAGCCGGGTGAGGGGTATGAACACGCTCTTCGAGTACGTGATGACTCCGGGCCGCCCGGCCGCCTCCAGGCCCGCGTCGCGCACCCGGCCGGCGGAGGCCACCAGGTCCGTCAGGTCGTCGCCGCGTGCCCGCAGCAGCACGGCCGCCTCGGTCACGTCGAGCGCGACCCCGTCCCTGGCCCGCTTGAGGGCGCGTCGCATGGCGTTCTCGGTGGGGCGGGCTGCCTGCTGATCAGTCATGAACCGAGCATACGAGCGGGTGGGGCGGTGGGTGTTCGAGTCTTCCCAGGAAGCGGGCCGCTCCCCTGCCTCGTCGGCCGCCCCTCCCCGCCCCATCAGAGGTACCGGACGTACGCGTCGAGGGTGCGCAGCACCTCGGGCTCGTCTCCCGGGGGCAGTTGGAGGACGACCTCCTCGCAGCCGAGTTCGGCGTAGTGGGCGAGTTTGCCCGGGTTGGGGAGGACGGCGTACGGGACGAGCCGGAGGGCCTTCGGGTCACGGCCCGCCGCCTCCCACGCCGCGCGCAGCACCGGGAGGGACTCCGTCAGGCCCCGGCCGCCGATCGGCATCCAGCCGTCCGCGCACTCGGCGATCCGGGCGAAGAGCTTGGGGCCCGCCGCGCCGCCCAGGAGGATGCGGGGTGCGCCGCCGGCCGGCTTGGGCCAGACCTCCGACGCGCGTACGGAGTCGCCGGACGCGGCCTCGTACGCCGTGGGTTCCGGTGCCCACAGGGCCCTCATGAGGGCCAGCCGGTCGTGGGTGAGGCCCCGCCGGGTGGACCAGTCGACACCGTGGTCGGCCGCCTCCTCCCGGTTCCAGCCGTAGCCGAGGCCGAGGGTGAAGCGGCCGCCGGAGAGGTGGTCGAGGGTGGCGATCTGTTTCGCGAGGGCGATCGGGTCGTGCTCGGCGAGCAGCGTCACGCCGGTGCCGAGGCCGAGCCGTTCGGTGACGGCCGCGGCCTGGCCGAGCGCCACGTACGGGTCGAGGAGGCGGGCGTACTCCCGGGGCAGCTCGCCGCCCGCCGGGTAGGGCGTGGCCCTTTCGACCGGGATGTGGGTGTGCTCGGGGAGATAGAGCCCGGCGAACCCGCGCTCTTCGAGCTCGCGCGCCAGCCGCACCGGGGTGATGGTCTCGTCGGTCAGGAAGATCGTGGTCGAGATCCGCATAGCCGCACGGTAGGGCGTGGGCCCGCGAATTCCGAGGGCTTCGACGCGCCGGGCGTTCCGGGGGTCACGGCTCGCCGGGCGTTCCGGGGGTTACGACGCGGCGGACGCCGGGGGCGGGCCGGGTCGTGGGGTCGGCCGGGCGGGCGTCCCGGACTGACCGGGCGGGGGACGCCGCCCCCGCGTCAGCGGGCCCGGTTTACGGCTCGCTGCTGCCCCGCGAGGTCGCCGTACCCGCCGTGTTCCCAGACCTTCTCGCGAAAGCGCTGGAGGGTGAGCGGGGTGCGGTCCTCGCCGGGGACGCCTTCGAAGTGGACGGTGCCGCAGCGGTGGCAGTACCAGCCCCGCGCCCAGAGTTCCTCTGCGTGGTGGCGGCGGCGGGTGATCCGGGCGAACGCGGACCGGCGCCGTGCCACGACGGCGAAGACGAGGACGGCGGCGAGCAGGGCGAGGGCCGAGATCCAGCCCAGGAAGGCGTAGGACGGCGGGGGTTCGGGGGGCTGGACCGCCGGTATGCCCTGCCAGTAGTCGGGCACGCCCGATGGCTCGCTCCCGGCGGCCTCGCTCCCGGGCTCGTCCGCGAACCACTTGCCGCCGAGGGCCCCGCCGAGGAAGGTGCCGACGGAGACGGCCACGGCGAGGAGGCCGAGGCAGCTGATCGCGTACGTCGGCGGCTCGGGCACCGGCGCGAGGGCGTCGGAGAGGCCGGTGCTCACCGTCCGCGTCACGGTCCGCATGTCGCCGTCGCTGTCGCGTTCCCGGCTGGTGACGGCGTTCCGGCCCGCGAGGTAGACGGCGGGCACGGCCTGCACCAGGTCCTCTCGGTCGCAGCCCGGACAGGTGTGCGTCGTACGACTCATGGCTCCCCCTCTTTCCGCCTGCACTCCGTGACGGGATCATGCCATCGGCCGGTTCCCGCGGGTGCACCCGAAATCCGCCTGCGCGTACCGCCGTCGCCCCCTACCGTGGCCGGGTGCTGAAGCAAATCGAGACGTACTACGACGCCGTCACCCGCCCCTCCTCCCGTGTCGAGGACTTCGGGCCTCTCACCCTCTTCGTCCAGGCGGGCGACGGCTGGCCCTATTACGCGCGCCCGACCCTCGGGCACGAGGGCGAGGTGGCCGTCGAGGCGGTGGAGGCCGTACGGGCGCGGCAGCGGGAGCTGGGAGTGCCCGAGGCGTTCGAGTGGGTGGCGGAGACGACGCCGGGGCTGCGGGCGGCCGTCGAGGCGACCGGGCTCACCGTGCACGAGCACCCGCTGATGGTCCTGGAGGGCGACGGGCTCACCGTGCCGGCGCCCGAGGGCGTCACGGTTCGGATGGTGGGCGCGGACGACGCCGCTCTGGAGACGGCCGTCGCCGCCCCGTTCGCGGCCTTCGGCATGCCGCCGATGCCGGGCGCCGCCGACCGGGTCGCCCACCGGATCACGGCCGGACTCACCCGGCTCGCCGCGGCCCTCGACTCCGCGGGCCACGCCCTGTCGGCCGGCCAGCACCAGCCCGTCGGCGCGGTCTCCGAGGTCGTCGGCGTCGGCACCGTCCCGGCGGCGCAGCGACGCGGCCTCGGCCTCGCGGTCACGGCCGCCCTGGTCGCGGACGCCCGCGCCGACGGCACGGACCTCGTGTTCCTGACGGCCTCGGACGTGGACGTGGCCCGGCTCTACGGCCGGCTGGGCTTCCGGACGATCGCCACCGCCCTCATCGCGGAGGCGGAGCCGGAGCAGGACTCCGAGACCACATAAGCGCAGGTCGGAGCCCTGTGACCGGCTCGCGGAAAATTTCTTCGGAAAAAGTTCTCCCGAGCCGTCACATTCGCCTCGCGTGCTCCGTCAGTGCTGTGAAAGCGACGAACGAGAGACGCTGAGGAGCGATCATGGCGCTGCACGAGCCCAAGGCCCGCATGACGAACCCCGCCTACGTCCTGGCCGACGCCGCCCCGGCGATCATGAACCTGGTGAAGGCCTCCCGTCAGGGCGGGGTCGACGAGACCATCCTTGAGCTCGTGCACCTGCGGGCCAGCCAGATCAACAACTGCGGCTTCTGCGTCGACTTCGGCGCGAAGAGCGCCAAGAAGGCCGGCGTCAGCGACGAGAAGCTGTTCGCCGTCGCCGCGTGGCGCGAGGCGCCGTTCTTCTCCGACGAGGAGCGCGCGGCCCTCGCGCTCGCCGAGGCCGCGACCCGGCTCGCCGACGCCTCGGACGCCGTGCCGGACGAGGTGTGGGACGAGGCCGCCGACCACTTCGACGAGAAGCAGCTCGCCTCGATCGTGCTGACCGTCGGCGTCACCAACCTCTTCAACCGGCTCAACGTCACCGTCCGGCAGCCGGCCGGCGTGGCCCCGTAACCGGCCACCGGCCCCAGCAGCATCGCTTCCCGCACTCCGTACCTCGCAGCCGTGGCTACGGCCGTACCCGTCGCCGTAGCCACAGCCGTAGCCGTACCCGTAGCCGTACCCCGACGCATTCCAAGGAGCTCACCATGGCCGCTCGTATGCCGAACCCCGCCGTCGTCCTGTCCGACGTCGGCCCCGCGATCTTCCAGCTGATCAAGGCCGTCCAGTCGGGCAGCGACGTGCCGGCCAGCACGCTGGACCTGATCCACCTGCGGGCCAGCCAGATCAACAACTGCGGGTTCTGCGTGGTCGGCGGAGCGCAGAAGGCGCAGAAGGACGGCGAGACCGACGAGCGGCTGCACGCCGTGGCGGCCTGGCGGGAGACCCCGTACTTCACCGACGCGGAGCGGGCGGCCCTGGCCCTGGCCGAGCACGCGACGCGGCTCGCGGACCGTCCGGACGCCGTGCCGGACGCGGTGTGGGAGGAGGCCGCGCGCCACTACAACGAGCAGCAGCTCGCGCAGATCGTGGCGTGGCTCGGGGTCACGAACCTGTTCAACCGGCTCAACGCGACGACCAGGCAGCCGGCGGGCCAGTCCTGGTAAGTCGCCGCGCGGCAGTAACCGGATCCAGGGCGTCCGCGTTGGTGCGGTCATGAAGAGGATCCTCACCGCAGCCGCCCTGTCCTGTCTCGCCGCGGCGGGCGCCGTCTCCGCCGCCGGGACCGCCACCGCCGACACCGGCGGGATGAACCTGCCGTCGGTCGTTCCGCTCAGCGGCGTCCTGACCCCCAAGGCGAAGCCGGCCGGCACCCCTGACCTGCCGCCCGCCAACGCGGCGGTGGAACGCCTGCTTCCCGGGCACCACTGAGCGGCGGCAGCAGCCGCGACACCGGTTCCGGTGTCGGTACGCGAGAACGAACGAAGGCGACGGGACCCCCCACGGGCCCGCCGCCTTCGCGTTTTCGGGTGACTCGGAAGTCAGGGGCGCGCGGTCAGTCGGCGACGACCAGCGACGGGGTCTCCTTCGTCAGGATCTCGCCGCGGAAGAAGGCCGGGCTCCTGCGCTGCATGACCAGCATGATCACGACGCCGAGGAGCAGCAGGCCGACGGCGATCACGAAGACCGAGCCGACGCCGAGGACGGAGGAGCCGGAGCCGTAGGCCGGGTCCCACATGTCGTACAGCGTCTTGCCGAAGACGGCGGTGAGCATGAGGCCCCCGAGCGCCGGCAGGAGGCCCTTGAACGCGAGGTCGCGGGCCGAGCGGAAGAGCTCGCCGCGGAAGTACCAGACGCAGGCGAAGGCCGTCAGGGCGTAGTAGAAGCAGATCATCAGGCCGAGGGCGTAGATGGTGTCGACCAGGACGTGCTCGCTGACCAGGGTCATCACGGTGTAGAAGGCGCCGGTGGCGACGCCCGCGACGACGGTGGCCTTGCCGGGGGTCTTGAAGACCGGGTGGACCTTGGTGAAGGACTTCGGCAGCGCCTCGTACGTGGACATCGCGAGCACCGTGCGGGCGACCGGGATGAAGGTCGTCTGCAGGCTCGCGGCCGCCGAGGCGAGGACCGCGACGAAGAGCAGGATGCCGAGCGTGGGGCCCATGACGGGGCCCGCGAGGGCGGCGAAGACGTTGTCGGAGGTCTCCGGGTTGGCGAGGCCGAGGCCCTGGTCGCCGGAGCCGACGACCATCTGGGCGGCGATGCCGGTGGCGAGGTACGAGCCGACCAGGACGACCATCGCGATGAGGGCGGCGCGGCCGGGGGTCTTCGCGCTGCCGGTGGTCTCCTCGTTGGACGCCATGCAGGCGTCCCAGCCCCAGTACATGAAGATCGACAGCGAGAGTCCGGCGGTGAAGGCCGCGAAGGACTGCACCGCGAAGGGGTTCATCCAGGACCAGGAGAAGTCGACCGAGGTCTCGAAGGAGCCGGCCTTCGACAGGGCCATCACCACGAACAGCGCGAGGACGACGAGCTGGAGGCCGACGAGGGTGTACTGGAGGCCCTTGGTGGCGGTCATGCCGCGGTAGCTGATCGCGGTGGCGACGGCGATGAGCGTCAGGCAGGTGAGGATGTGGACGGCTTTGTTGTCGTCCAGGGCGGCGACGGAGTCGCTGCCGGTGATCTCGCCCGCGAGGAGCCAGAAGTAGGAGGTCGCGACGCCGGCCAGGTTGGACAACACGATGATCGTCGCGATGACCAGGCCCCAGCCGCACATCCAGCCGATCTTGGGCCCGAAGGCCTTCACGGTCCAGGTGAACGAGGTGCCGCAGTCGGGCATGACCTTGTTGAGCTCCCGGTACGCGAAGGCGACGAGGAGCATCGGGAGGAAGCCCGCGAGGAAGATGGCGGGCATCTGGAGGCCGACCTCGCCGGCCGTGGAGCCGAGGGTGGAGGTCAGGCAGTAGACGGGGGCGACGGTCGAGATGCCGATGACGGCGCTGCCGAGGAGGCCGACGGAGTTCCCGCCGAGTCCCTTGGTGCGCACAGCGGGGGTGCCGCCCGGGACGTCGACGCCCCTTACCGTGTCCCCGGCCTGGGGCCGGTCATCCACCTGAGTCATGAACTCGACGTTAAATGCTGCGGTTTCCACATCCGGAAGATCGGACTCCGCTCATTTGATCGATCATCGCCTTGCATTGAGTGGGTCGACTCGGGCCATCGCCAATGATTGAAAGATCGACCACTGTGACGGACCGACCAACTGGTAGGTCCGTCGTCGAGTGTCCGATATGCGGGAACCGCAGCCATGCCCCGAATGTCCGGTTTGAAATTTTCCCGTGCGTTTTCGGAGAGGCTTCTCACCCCGGTCGGCGGCGGGTCGTGACCCCGGTCGCCGGCCGGTCGTCACCCCGGCCAGACGACCGCCTGCAGCTCGCTGTACGCGTGCAGCGCGTACGAGCCCACGTCCCGCCCGACACCGCTCTTCTTGAACCCGCCGAACGGTGCCTCCATGTTCCGTCCGATCGTGTTCACGCCCACCCCGCCGGCCCGCAGCCGGCCCGCGATGCGGAAAGCGCGGGCGACGTCGCCGGACCACACGTAGTCGATCAGGCCGTAGTCGCTGTCGTTGGCCAGCGCGATCCCCTCCTCCTCGTCGTCGAAGGGAACGACCACGACGACCGGGCCGAAGATCTCCTCCCGCACCACCCGCATCTCGTTCGTGCAGTCCGCGAGGAGCGTCGGGGCCACGTAGAAGCCCCGGGCGAAGTCCGGCCGCTCGCCGCCGGCGACGACCCGGGCCCCCTCCTTCCGCCCCAGCTCGACGTACGACTCCACCCGGTCGCGGTGGGCCGCCGAGATCACCGGGCCGACGACCGTGCCCTGAGCCGCCGGATCCCCCACCTTCATGAAGGCCAGATAGCCGGTCAGCTTCTCGATCAGCCGCTCGTAGATCCCGCGCTGCGCGAGCACCCGCGTCGGAGCCGTACAGATCTGCCCGCTGTAGAAGGCGAACGTCGTCCCGATGCCCATCACCGCCGCGTCCAGATCGGCGTCGTCGAAGACGAGCGCGGCGCCCTTCCCGCCCAGCTCCATCAGCTGCCGCTTGAGCGAACGGCCGCAGACCTCGCCGATCGCCTGCCCGACGGCCGTGGAGCCGGTGAACGACACCATGTCGACGTCCGGGGAGTCGACGGCCGCCTCGCCCACGGCCTGCGCCGAGCCGGTGACGACGTTCACGACCCCCGCCGGGACCCCGGCCTCCGCCAGGGCGCGGGTCATCGCGTACACGGAGAGCGGGTCCTGCGGGGCCGGCTTCACGAGGACCGTGTTGCCCATCGCGAGCGCCGGGGCGATCTTGCCGGCCGGATTGGCCCAGGGGTTGTTGTACGAGGTGATGCAGGTGACCACGCCGACCGGGCGCCGTACGGCCACCGCCCCGAACACCCCGGCCTTCCCCATCGGCCCGGCCTCGTTGATCTGCGGCGGCAGCGCCTGCTCGACCGGCTCCATCGCGCCCCGCGCGTACCGCCGGAAGCGGGACGCGCCCACCGCGACCTGCATCCCGCGGGCCGTGCCGGTGGTGGCACCGGTCTCGGCACGCGCGAGGAGCGTGTTCGCGTCGGCGTCCCTCGCCATCAGGTCAGCGGCCCGGTCGAGGATCGCCGCCCGCTCCTCCGGCTTCGTCCGGGACCAGGACCCGAAGGCCTCACGGGCCGCGGCCGCCGCCTCGTACACCTGCCGCCTGCTCGCCTCCGGCGCCAGGCCGACGACCTCCTCCGACGCCGGGTCGATCACCTCGTAGTGGCCGCCGTCCGGCTCGACCCACTCGCCGCCGATGAAGAGCCGCTCGGCCCGCACGCTCCCGGTCCCCGCCTTCCCGGTCGTCACCTGGTCCCCGCCTTCCCGGTCCCCACGTCCCCGGTCGCCGCCCTCCGGGTCCCCGCCCTCCGGGTCCCCGCCTTCCCGGTCCTCACCGTCCCGGTCCTCACCGTCCCGGTCGTCACTTGGTGCTCACCGTCCTCGTGTCACGGCCCGAGCGCAGTACGCGCCCGGGGATCGCGCCGGTCACCTCGTCGTCCCGTACGGTCTCCACGCCGTTGACCCGCACCGACACGACGCCGACCGCGCGCGAGTCGAGCCGAGGGCTGTCCCCCGGCAGGTCGTGCACGAGCGTCGCCGGGCCCGCGTCGATCCGCTCGGGATCGAAGAGGACCAGGTCGGCGTGGAAGCCCTCCGCTATACGGCCCCGCTCCCGCAGACCGAACAGCCGGGCCGGATCGTCGCTGAGCATCTTCACCGCCCGCTCCAGCGGCACCAGCTTGCGGCCGCGCAGGCAGTCGCCGAGGAAGCGGGTCGTGTACGGGGCCCCGCACATCCGGTCCAGGTGCGCGCCGGCGTCCGAGCCGCCGAGCAGCACGTCCTCGTGCTCCCACGTCTCCCGGCGCAGCGCCCACGACGCCGGGTCGTTGTCGCTGGGCATCGGCCACAGCACGGTCCTCAGGTCGTCGTTGGCGCAGATCTCGACCAGGCACTGGAACGCGTCCTGCCCTCGCTCGGCGGCGATGTCCCGCACCACACGGCCGGTCAGCCCCTCGTTCTCCCGGCTGTACGTGTCCCCGATGACGTACCGGCCGAAGTGCGCGAGCCGCCGGAAGACGCCCGCCTCCTTCGAGTCCGCGCGCCGCAGCATCCCGGCCCGCACCTCCGGGTCGCGGAGCTTCGCGATCCGCTCGGGGACGGGGAGGGCGAGGATCTCGCCCCAGCCGGGGATCAGGTTGAGCGCGCAGAACGTGCCGAGCGACATGTTCATGGGCGTGAGGATCGGCATCGTGAGCGCCACGATCCGGCCACCCGACTTACGGGCCCGCTCCGACGCGGTCAGCTGGCGCGGGACCCGCTCGGGCACGGCCGAGTCGATCGTCAGCACGTTCCAGTTGAGCGGTCGCCCCGCGGCGGCCGTCATCTCCACGAACAGCTCGATCTCCTCGTCCGAGAACTGGTCGAGGCAGCCCGCGAGGATCGCCTCCAGCTGCGTGCCCTCGTGCTCGCCCACCGCCCTCGACAGGGCGATCAGCTCCGCGGGCGTGGCATGACGGGACGCGACGGGCTCGCCGGCGCCGTCGGAGTGCGTCGAGGACTGCGTGGTGGACAGCCCCCACGCCCCCGCCGCCATGGCCTCCTTGAGCAGGGCCACCATCTGTTCCAGCTGCTCGGGCGTCGGCTGCCCGCCGACGGCGTCCGCGCCCATCACGTACCGGCGCAGCGCGCAGTGCCCGACCATGAAGCCCGCGTTGACGGCGATCCGACCGTCGAGCGCGTCGAGGTACTCGGCGAACGACGACCAACTCCAGTCGACGCCGTCCTCCAGGGCCTTGAGGGCCATCCCCTCGACCTTCGACATCATCCTCCGGGTGTAATCGGCGTCCTCCGGCCGGTCCGGATGCAGCGGCGCCAGCGTGAACCCGCAGTTCCCGCCCGCGACCGTCGTCACCCCGTGGTTCATCGACGGCGTCGCGTACGGGTCCCAGAACAGCTGGGCGTCGTAATGCGTGTGCGGATCGACGAAGCCCGGCGCCAGCACCAGGCCCGTGGCGTCCTCGCTCGTCCGGGCCTCGGCACCCGCGCCCGCCTCCGCGAACGTGATGCGCCCGTCCCTTATCCCCACGTCGGCGACGAAGGCCGGGCCGCCCGTGCCGTCGACGACGGTGGCGCCCTTGATCAAGTGGTCCAGCATGACGGTCCCTCTCCTCGCGTCGGACGCGGACGTACGTGTGCCCCGGACCGGAGGCCGCCGCGGGGGGCCTCCGGCCGGGGCCTCTACGGGAACGGCGGTCCGGGAAGACACCGCCCCGCGCTCCTCTCCCCCACCTCCCCCTCCACGGGCCCCGCCCGCCGCGGGCCACCCCACCGGGCCTGCACCCGCCCGCCGCGGGCCCCGCCCCACCGGGCCTGCCCCTGCCCGAGGGCCCCGCCCCACCGGGCCTGCCCCTGCCCGTCGAGGGCCCTGCCCCATCGGGTCGGCACCCCCTGTCGAGGGCCCCGCCCCACCGCGGGCCTCCGCCCGCCCCCGTTGCGGGCAACGGACGGCTCGGCCCCGGCCCCCTCGTCGTGGGCACAACGGTCGCCCCAGCCCCCCTCGTTGTGGGCAATCGTTCCGCTGGGGCGGAACGGGTGGGCACAACGGAACGGCGCCCCCTGCCGGGCCTAGGCTTCCGCGCCCTAACCCGCACCCCTTCGTGCGACGCCGTATCGGTGCGGGCCAGGGCAGAAGGGGCGGACGCGCCGCCAAGGGCGCCGTCCCGTGTGCCCACCCGTCCCGCCCCGGCGGGACGATTGCCCACACGGCAGTGGGCGACGGGCGCGGCCCGCACGGGGTGGGGCAGCGGGTGCGGGTGCAGCCCGGTAGGTGCGGGCCCGCAGCACAGTGGCGCGGGCACAGCCCGACGGTGCGGGACCACGGTCCGGAGGCGTCGCCCCCGCCCGGAGGCGCCGGCGGCGGCACCGGCCGAGGTACCGGTCGCGTGCCGCGCGACGGGCGCGGCCCGCACGGGGGCACCGGGAGCCCGGGGCCTGGGGCCTGGCCCCCGCGGGGCCAGGCCCCGCGGAAGGCGGGCGCAGGGCCCCGGGCCGAGCCCTGGGGAAAGCGGGCGCAAGGCCCCGGGCCTGGCGCCGGGGGAAGTCCGGGGCAGGGCACCCAAAAGAGGCGGGTCAGGGGGTGGTGGATTGGCGGAAGCGGGTGGTGCGGTGGATGGGGTCGGTGTCGATCTTGGGGATGACGTGTTCGCCGATGAGTTTGATGGAGTTCATGGTGTCCTCGTAGGAGATGCCGATGGGGAGGCCGAAGGAGAGCTGGTCGGCCCCGGCCTGCTCCCAGCGCTTGCACTGGGCGAGGACTTCGGAGGGGTCGCCGCAGATCATGAGCTCTTCTTGGATGAGGAGTTCGATGATCTCGGCGGAGTACTCGGGGAGGAGTTCGGGCCACTCGGGGACGCCTTCGGGCCGGGGGAAGGTGTCGTGGTAGCGGAAGAGGAGGGACTGGAGGTAGTTCAGTCCGCCGCCGACGGCGATCTCGACGGCCTTGTCGTGGGTCTCGGCGCAGATGGCCGTGGAGGTCACCATGACGTTGTCGTTGACGAAGTCGCCGATGGCCTTGGCTTCCTTGATGGCCGTCTTGTACGAGTCGACGACCCACTCCATGTCGGAGACCTTCTGGACGCTGAAGCCGAGGACGCCGAGGCCCTTCTTGGCGGCCATGGCGTAGGAGGAGGGGGACCCTGCGGCGTACCACATGGCGGGGTGGGACTTGCCGTACGGCTTGGGGAGGATCTTGCGGGGCGGGAGTGACCAGTGTTTGCCCTGGAAGCCGGCGTACTCGTCCTGGAGCCACATCTTGGGGAACTCGGCGATGGTCTCTTCCCAGAGTTCCTTGGTGTGGTTCATGTCGGTGATGCCCGGCATGAACCCGAGGATCTCGTGGGAGCCCGCGCCGCGGCCGGAGCCGAACTCGAAGCGGCCGGCGGAGAGGTGGTCGAGCATGGCGACCTTCTCGGCGACCTTGACCGGGTGGTTGACCGGGGCGAGGGGGTTGAAGATGCCGGAGCCGAGGTGGATGCGCTCGGTGGCGTGGGCGAGGTAGCCGAGGTAGACGTCGTTGGCGGAGAGGTGGGAGTACTCCTCCAGGAAGTGGTGCTCGGAGGCCCAGGCGTACTTGAACCCGGACTTGTCCGCCTGGATGACGTACTCGGTCTCCTCCATGAGGGCCTTGTGCTCGGCTTCGGGATCGGTCTCGGCGCGCTTGCCGACGTATCCCTGTACGAAGATCCCGAATTCCAAGGGGGTTCACCGTCCTCTTGTTTCTGACGAACCGTCAGATCTGTGATGTGCCCGACTGTCGCACCGCGGGGCGAGCGCGGTCAATACCCGGCGCCGCACTACCTGATGGCCCGTCAGAAAAGGCTCACACCCGCCAGCCAGCCGCCGTCGATCACGAACGGCTGGCCGGTGATGTACGCCGAGTCGTCCGCGGTCAGGAAGAGCGCCAGGGCCGCCACCTCGTCGGGGCGGCCGATCCGCCCGAGCGGGACGAGCTTGCGGTAGAGCTCGGCGGTGGCCGACGGGTCCACGCCCTCCGGGTTGCTCATCGGGGTGTCGATGGCTCCCGGACAGACCGCGTTCACCCGGATCCCCTTGGCGGCCAGCTCCAGGGCCGCGACCCGGGTGAGCCCGAGGACGGCGTGCTTGGAGGCCGCGTACGCGCCGACCCCGGCCATGCCGGTGAGCCCCGTGTAGGAGGCGGTGTTCACGATGGTGCCGCCGCCGGCCGCCGCGATCTCGGGCGCGACCGTGCGGATGCCGAGGAAGCAGCCGGTCTGGTTGACCGACACGATCGCCTGGAACTCCTCCAGGGGGGTGGAGAGCAGTTCGTTGAAGCGGAGGATGCCGGCGTTGTTCACGAGCCCGTCGATCCTGCCGAACCGGGCCTTGGCGACGGCCACCGCGGCGGCCCACTCCTCCTCGCTGGTGACGTCCAGGTGGACGAAGGCCGCCCGCTCCTCCCCCAGCTCCTTGGCCAGCGCCTCGCCGGCGTCGTCGAGGACGTCCCCGAGGACGACCTTCGCCCCCTCGGCGGCGAAGAGCCGCGCCTCCTGCTCGCCCTGCCCGCGTGCCGCTCCGGTGACGAGGACGACCCGCCCGTCGAGCTTGCCCATGCCTGCCACGCTCCTCAGTTCAGGTGGGGTGCGACCTCCGCGCCGAAGGCCGCCATCTGGTCGATGAGTTCGGTGCGGCTCCGGGACCGGAACCGCACCTGGATCTGGTGGACGCCCATCTCCCCGTACGCCCGCAGGGAGGCGGCGAGCTCCTCCGGCCGGCCGCTCAGGGTCCGCCGGCCGACCTCCCAGCCGGGCGCGCCGACGTACAGCGCCTCGGTGATCGCGCCGACCGTGATCGGCTCCTCGATCCCCGCGTCCGCGCGGACCGCGAGCAGCCGTCCGATCTGGTCGGCGAGCTCGTCCCGCGGGTCGCCCTGCGGCAGCCAGCCGTCCCCCTTGAGTGCCGCCCGGCGCACGGCGGCCGGCGAGGACCCGCCCACCCAGAGCGGGACCCGCTCCTGTGCGGGCCGGGGCAGCTGTCCGAGGTCCTTGAACGCGAACCGCTCCCCCAGGTGCTCGGGGTACTCCTCCGGTCCGAGGGCCGCCCTCAGCGCGTCGACGGTCTCGTCGAGCACCGCGCCCCGGCGCGCGAAGTCCACTCCGAGCGCCTCGAACTCCTCCTGTACGTGCCCGGCGCCGACCCCGAGGACCAGCCGCCCGCCGGAGAGGTGGTCGACCGTCGCGTACGCCTTGGCCGTGACGAGCGGATGCCGCAGTCCGACGACGGCCACGTGGGCGAGGAGCCGGACGCGCTCGGTGGCGGCCGCCAGGAAGGACAGCGTCGCCACCGGGTCGTACCAGACCGTGCTCATCGCCCCGGCCAGCCGCCGGGGGATGGCCACGTGGTCGCAGCTCGCGAGGTAGTCGAACCCGTGCGCCTCGGCGGCGCGGGCCACGGCGAGGAGGTCCGCCGGGCCGGCGGCCGCCTCCCACGGTTCGGCGTAGAGGCCGGACTGCGACTGGACGGGCAGCTGCATCCCGTAGACGACCATGGGAACCCCCTCGATATGACAAACCGTCAGATACGGTGACCGGAGGCCATGCTCGTACCTGACGGCTCATCAGACAAGGGTTACGGCCGCCAGAGCCCCTCCGGCGTCAGTCCGAGCAGGTCGATCGCGTTGCCGCGCACGATGCGCTCGACGACATCGGGGTCCAGGTGCCCCATCTGGGCCTCGCCGACCTCGCGGGACTTGGGCCAGGTGGAGTCGGAGTGCGGGTAGTCGGTCTCGTACAGGACGTTGCCCGCGCCGATGGCGTCGAGGTTGCGGAGCCCGAAGGCGTCGTCGAAGAAGCAGCCGAAGACGTGGCCCGCGAAGAGCTCGGACGGCGGGCGCAGCACCTTCTCGGCGACCCCGCCCCAGCCGCGGTTCTCCTCCCAGACGACGTCGGCGCGCTCCAGGATGTACGGGATCCACCCGATCTGCCCCTCCGCGTACATGATCCGGAGGTTCGGGAAGCGCTCGAACTTGCCGCTCATCAGCCAGTCGACCATCGAGAAGCAGCAGTTCGCGAAGGTGATCGTGGAGCCGACGGCCGGCGGCGCGTCCGCCGAGGTCGACGGCATCCGGCTCGACGAGCCGATGTGCATGGCAATGACCGTGCCGGTCTCGTCGCACGCCCGGAAGAACGGGTCCCAGTGGTCCGTGTGGACCGAGGGGAGCCCCAGGTGCGGCGGGATCTCGGAGAACGCCACCGCCCGCACCCCCCGCGCCGCGTTGCGCCGCACCTCGGCGGCGGCGAGCTCGGGGTCCCAGAGCGGGATGAGCGTGAGCGGGATCAGCCGGCCGTGCGCCTCCGGCCCGCACCACTCCTCGACCATCCAGTCGTTGTACGCGCGGACGCAGAGCAGTCCGAGCTCCCGGTCGGCCGCCTCGGTGAACGTCTGCCCGCAGAAGCGGGGGAACGTCGGGAAGCACAGCGCGGACTGGACGTGGTTGACGTCCATGTCGGCCAGCCGCTCGGGCACGGAGTGCGAGCCGGGCCGCATCTGCTCGTACGTGATGACTTCGAGCCGTATCTCGTCACGGTCGTAGCCGACGGCGGTGTCGAGCCGGGTCAGCGGCCGGTGCAGGTCCTCGTACACCCACCAGTCGCCGATCGGTCCCTCGTCCCCCTTCGCCCCCATGACCGGGGCGAACTTCCCGCCGAGGAAGGTCATCTCCCTCAGCGGTGCGCGGACGATCCTCGGTCCGGTGTCGTGGTACCGCGACGGGAGCCGGTCCCGCCAGACGTGCGGGGGCTCCACGGTGTGGTCGTCCACCGAGATGATCTTCGGGAAGGTCTCCATGGGTTTCACGGTAGCGCCGATCTGACGACCCGTCAGCTAGTGGAACGCAGAACGCCCTCACAACGCCCACACGACAGCCGCACGACGCCCGCACCACGGCCCCACTACGGCCCCACTACGGCCGCACTACGGCCGCACTACGGCCGACCCGATGCTGACGGACCCGCTCCGGACAAGGCAGACTGTCCTGGGCGAAACCAGCGGTAGGGGCAGGGGGAGCGATGGACCGTGAGAACGGGCCGCGAGTTCCGGTGCAGCGGGCTCCGAGGACGGCCGCGGCCGGCGGCGCGGGCGCAGAGGCCGGGGCGGAGGCCGACGCGGGTTCCGGTGCGGCGGGCTCCGGCGCTCCCGGGCTCCTCCGCTTCGGTGTGCTCGGACCCGTACGGGCATGGCGGGACGGCGAGCCCGTACCCACCGGGTCGCCGCAGCAGCGGGCGCTGCTCGCCGCCCTCCTGCTCAGGGGCGGCCGGACGGCCACCGCACACGAGCTGATCGACGCCCTGTGGGGCGAGGAGCCGCCGTCGCAGGCGCTCGCGGCGGTCCGGACGTACGCGTCCCGCCTGCGCAAGGCGCTCGACCCGAAGGTCCTGGTCAGCGAGTCCGGCGGGTACGCGCTCCGCACCTCCGCCGCCGCGCTCGACGTCACGACCGCCCAGGAGCTGGCCGCCGAGGCCGAGAAGCTGCGGGCGGGCGGGGACCGGGCGGGCGCCCGGGAGCGGCTGGCCGCGGCCCTCGACTTGTGGGACGGCGAGGTGCTGGCCTCCGTACCGGGGCCGTACGCCGAGACGCAGCGGACCCGCCTGGAGGAATGGCGGCTCACCCTCCTGGAAACCCGCCTGGACATCGACCTGGAGGTCGGCGCGCACGCGGAGGCCGTCTCCGAACTGACCGCGCTGACCGCCGCGCACCCGCTGCGCGAGCGGCTCCGCGAACTGCTCATGCTCGCCCTCTACCGCAGCGGACGGCAGGCCGAGGCGCTCGCCGTGTACGCGGACACGCGCCGGCTCCTCGCCGACGAGCTCGGCGTCGACCCCACGCCCGAACTCTCCCGACTCCAGCAGCGCATCCTCCAGGCCGACGCCGAACTCGCCCGCCCGGTCGAGGAACCCGCACCGGCCGCGGCGCCCGTCGCCCGCCCCGCCCAACTGCCGGCCACGGTCCCCGACTTCACCGGCCGCGCCTCCTTCGTACGGGAACTCGGCGCCCGCCTCGCCACCGCCGAGGGCCACGTCATGGCGGTCTCCGCGCTCGCGGGCATCGGCGGCGTCGGCAAGACCACGCTCGCCGTACACGTCGCCCACGAGGCCCGCCCGCACTTCCCCGACGGCCAGCTGTACGTCGACCTCCAGGGCGCCGGCAACCGCGCCGCCGCGCCCGAGACGGTCCTCGGCTCGTTCCTCCGCGCCCTCGGCACCGCCGACTCCGCCATCCCCGACTCCCTCGACGACCGGGCCGCGCTCTACCGCTCGACGCTCGACGGACGCCGGGTCCTCGTCCTCCTCGACAACGCGCGGGACGCCGCCCAGATCCGCCCGCTCCTGCCCGGCACCGCGGGCTGCGCGGCCCTCGTCACCAGCCGGATCCGGATGGTCGACCTGGCGGGCGCGCACCTCGTCGACCTGGACGTGATGTCCCCCGAGGAGGCGCTCCAGCTCTTCACCAGGATCGTCGGCGAGGAGCGGGTCGGATCCGAGCGGGAGGCCGCGCTCGACGTCGTCGCCGCCTGCGGCTTCCTCCCCCTCGCGATCCGCATCGCCGCGTCCCGCCTCGCGGCCCGCCGCACCTGGACCGTCTCCGTCCTCGCCGCCAAGCTCGCCGACGAGCGCCGCCGCCTCGACGAACTCCAGGCCGGCGACCTCGCCGTCAAGGCCACCTTCGAACTCGGCTACGGCCAGCTCGAACCCGCCCAGGCCCGCGCCTTCCGTCTCCTCGGCCTCGCCGACGGACCCGACATCTCCCTCGCGGCGGCCTCGGCGGTCCTCGACCTCCCGGCCTGGGACACCGAGGACCTCCTCGAAGCCCTCGTCGACACGTCCCTCCTCGAATCGGCCGCCCCGGGCCGCTACCGCTACCACGACCTCGTCCGCCTCTACGCGCGTGCGTGCGCCGACCGCGACGAGCAGCCCCCCTCCGAGAAGGAGGCCGCCCTCTCCCGCCTCCTCGACTTCTACCTCTCGACCGCCGCCCGGGTCTACGCCATCGAACGCCCCGGCGACCGCCTCGTCGACCACCTCGAACCCACCACCCATGACGGCCTCACCTTCACCGACCGCCACCCCGCCCAGGACTGGCTCTACGCCGAGGCCAACTGCCTCCTCGCCACCGCCCGCCAGTCCGCCTCCTCCCCGACCACCCTCCGCCGCGGCGTCGACCTCCTCTGGGCCTCCCTGGACCTCGCCGAGTCAGGCGCCAACTCCCGCGAGTACGAAGCGGTGGCCACGGTCCTACGGCAGGCAGCGGGCACGGCGGGGGACGTCCGCGCCGAGGGCCGCGCGGCGCTGACCCTGGCGTACGTCCAGCACGTGGCGGGCCGCTTCGACGAGGCCGACGGCCACGCCCACGAGGCGATGGACCTCACCTCCACGACGGGCGACGACCTTCCCCTGTGCTGGGCGGCCAACGCCCTCGGCATCATGGCCCTCTACCAGGGGCGCAACGCCGACGGGGAGCGCTTCCTCGCCCAGGCGACGGCGGCGTTCCGCGCCTGCGACGACGCGGCCGGCGAGGCCAGCGCCCTGTGCAACCTCTCCCGGATCCACCTGGCCATGGGCCAGACGGACATCGCGGTCGAACTGGCCCAGCGGGGCACCGACATGTACGACGCCCTGGGCCACTCCCTCAAGGGCGCCAACGGCCGCTACGCACTCGGACTCGCCCTGACCCAAGGCGGCCAGCTCGCCGAGGCGGCGGCCCGGCTCGCCGAAGCCCTCGAGGTGTTCCAGGACAGCAGGCAGCGCCTCTGGGAAGGCATGTCGCTCTTCAGGATCGCCGAGGTCGACATCGCCGCCCGCCGGTACGCCCAGGCCGCGTCGAACTCCGAGATGGCGCTGGCCATCCTCTGGGGAGTGGGCGGCGAGTGGCGCCGGGGACAGGTCCTCGTCGTCCTCGGGCGCGCGCTGTCCGGGATAGGGCAGCACGGGCGGGCACGGGTCTGCTGGCAGGAAGCCCTCGGCATCTTCGTGGAGCTGGGCTCGCCGGAGGAATCCGAGGTACGGGCCCTGCTGTTGGAGACCGCCGCGGCCTGACCACTGAGCTGCCCGTTCATCGTTCGTTTATGACCGTCGGGCAGTCTTCACTCATCGATCCGCCGCGTCGGGGGGCAGACGGGTCGGTGGTACGGCCGTCACACCGTCGCACTAGGGTGAACGGCTCCGAGTGGGCCCTCCGGCTGTCCACGGGGGAACGGCAGGGCAGGGCCCACTCGCCCCATCCGAAGTCATTTACGGGAGTTGATCAGCATGGCCGACCTGGACCCGACCACGCTCGCCACCGGCGAGGACATCGTCAGCAAGAACATGCACGCGACGGACGCTCCGCTCACCGACTCGGTGGCCGACAAGCTCGGCATCAGCGGCAACATGCACGCCACCACGGAGCCCATCGACGGCAGCGCCGGCACGGCCACGACCGACAACATGCACGCCACCACGGAGCCGGCCAAGTAGACCATTCCCGACGGGGAGAACGGCCGCGGCGGCGCCATCGGGGGAGTCGCCGGGGCCGACCGGGGAGGTCCGGTCGACGGGGGAGCACACGGACGCGGGGGACACCCGACGGAACCAGGGGGGATCCGTCCGGGCAGAGCCCGTGCGCAACGCGATCGGACCACCGCGAAGAGGGGCCGGGCAGATGCCCGGCCCCTCTTCGCGTGGTTCGCCGGACGTACCCGCCGCGCACGCCCGCCGGTCTCACCCCGATGCCCGTGCCCGCAGGTCCCCCTTCACGACCTTGCCGCTCGCGTTGCGCGGGAGTTCGGTGACGAACTCGACCTGGCGGGGGACCTTGTAGTTGGCCATCTCGCGGCGGGACCACGCGATGAGGTCGTCGGCGGTGACGCGGGAGCCGGGGCGGCGGACGGCGTAGGCCTTGCCGACTTCGCCGAGGCGGGGGTCGGGGACGCCGATGACGGCGACGTCGGCGATGTCGGGGTGGAGGCCGATGAGCTGCTCGATCTCGGCGGGGTAGGCGTTGAAGCCGCCGACGATGAACATGTCCTTGAGGCGGTCGGTGATGCGCAGGTTGCCGGCGTCGTCGAGGACGCCGACGTCGCCGGTGTGGAGCCAGCCGTCGGCGTCGACGGCGTCGGCCGTCGCCTCCGGGTCCTCGAAGTAGCCGCGCATGACGTGGTGGCCTCGGACGAGGACCTCGCCGGTCGGGGAGAGCCGTACCTCGGTGTCGGGGATGGGGCGGCCGGAGGTGGTGGCGACGGTCGCGTCCGGGTCGTCGCGGCGGCACATGGTGACGATGCCGCTCGCCTCGGAGAGGCCGTACGCGGTGAGGACCGTGCCGACGCCGAGGTCGGTGCGGAGGCGTTCGACGAGCCGCAGGGGGACCACGGCCGCGCCGGTGACGACGAGGCGGAGGGAGGAGAGGTCGTGGGCGCCGCGGGCCGGGTGGTCGAGGAGGGACTGGTGGAGGGTGGGCGGGCCGGGGAGGACGGTGATGCGCTCGGCGGCGATGTTGGCGAGGACGGTGTCGACGGTGAAGACGGGCTGGGGGACGATCACCGCGCCGCGCATCAGGCAGGCGAGGATGCCGGCCTTGTAGCCGAAGGTGTGGAAGAAGGGGTTGACGACGAGGTAGCGGTCGTCCTCCCGGAGGCCGGCGAGCTCGGACCAGATCGCGTAGCAGCGCAGGGACTGGGCGTGGCCGATGACGGCGCCCTTGGGGCGGCCGGTGGTGCCCGAGGTGTAGATGATGTCGGAGGGGTCCTCGGGGTCGACGGCGTCGGCGCGGGCGCGGACCCGGGCGGCGGGGATCCGGTCGCCCTCGGCGAGGAAGGCCTTCCAGGTCGTCCAGCCGGGTTCGTCGGGCGCGGTGTCGCCGAGGACCACCGCCTTCTCCAGGTGCGGGAGTTCGACGCCCGACCGCCGCAGGGAGGCCACGTACGAGGTGCCGAGGAAGGTGCCGGTGACGAAGAGCAGGCGGGCCCGGGAGCGCTGGAGGACGTGGGCCGCCTCGGTGCCCTTGAAGCGGGTGTTCAGGGGGACGAGGACGGCGCCGGCGGTGACGGCGCCGAGGGCGGAGACGATCCAGTCGAGGGTGTTGGGGGCCCAGATCGCGACGCGGTCGCCGACCCGTATCCCGGTGGCGAGGCAGGCGGCGGCGGCTCGTTCGACGCGTTCGCCGAGTTCGGCGTAGGTGACGCGGACCCGTCCGTCGACGACGGCCTCGCGCCTTCCGTACCGTTCGGCCGCCGCCCGTACGAGACCGGGGATCGTGGCCCACTCCAGGTCACCGCGCATGTCCATACCCAACCTCCCTGTAGCTGACTATCCGTCAGATTAGAGGTAGCCTGACGCGCTGTCAGCAGTGCTGCCCCATGAGGAGGTTCGGTGCTCAAGGACGCCACGGCGATCGTCGGAATCGGTCAGACCACCTTCGCCAAAAACCTGCCCGAGACCGAGAAGGCCCTCGCCTGCCGGGCGATCCTCGCCGCCCTCGACGACGCCGGGATCGACCCCTCCGAGGTCGACGGCTTCGCCTCGTACACGATGGAGGAGACCGACGAGGTCGAGGTCGCCAAGGCGATCGGCGCCGGCGACGTCACCTTCTTCTCCAAAGTGGGGTACGGCGGCGGCGGATCCTGCGCGACCGTCGGCCACCTCGCCGCCGCCGTCGCCACCGGCCAGGCGAGCGTCGGCGTCGCCTGGCGGTCGAGGAAACGGGGCTCGGGCCCCCGCCCCTGGAAGAACACCGCCGTCCAGCTGCCCACCCCCGGCCAGTGGACCCGCCCCTACGGGCTGCTCCGCCCCGCCGACGAGATCGGCATGCTCGCCCGCCGCTACATGCACGAGTACGGCGCCACCCGCGACCACCTCTTCAACGTCGCCCTCGCCTGCCGCAACCGCGCCAACCAGAACCCCGCCGCGATCATGTACGAACGCCCGCTGACCCGCGAGATGTACATGACCTCCCGCTGGATCAGCGAACCCCTCTGCCTCTTCGACAACTGCCTGGAGACCGACGGGGCCCTCGCCTGCGTCATCGTGAGCGCCGAACGGGCCCGCGACTGCCGGCAGAGACCCGTCTACGTCCACTCCGCCGCCCAGGGCCTGCCCGCCCAGCACCACGGCATGGTCAACTACTGGAACGACGACCCGCTCTCCGGACCCGCCTGGACCGCCGCCCGGCACCTGTGGAAGCAGGCCGACTTCGGCCCCCAGGACGTCGACGTCGCCCAGATCTACGACGCCTTCACCCCGCTCGTACCGCTCTCCCTGGAGGGCTACGGCTTCTGCGGCCGAGGAGAGGGCGCCGCGTTCACCGAGGGCGGCGCCCTGGAGATCGGCGGGCGGCTGCCCCTCAACACCGGCGGCGGCGGGCTGAGCGAGGCCTACGTCCACGGCTTCAACCTCATCACCGAAGGCGTGAAGCAACTCCGCGGCACCTCCACCGCCCAGGTCCCCGACGCCGCCACCTGCCTGGTCACGGCGGGCGAGGGCGTCCCCACATCGGCCATCCTGCTTCGCGCGTGAGGAGTTGATCCCGACATGCTGACACCCGTCGCCGACGAGGACGGTGCGCCCTTCTGGGAGTACACCGCCCGGGGCGAGCTCCGCGTCCAGGCCTGCGCGGCCCCCGACTGCGGCGAGCTCCGCTTCCCGCCCCGCCCCTGCTGCCCGCACTGCCACTCCTTCGACAGCGAATGGCGGCTGATGTCCGGCCGGGGCCGGATCTGGTCGTACGTGCTGCCCCACCCGCCCCTCCTGCCCGAGTACGCCGCCCAGGCCCCGTACAACGCGGTGCTCGTCGAACTCGCCGACGCCCCGCGCATCCGCCTCGTCGGCAACGTCGTCGCCACCCCGGACGCCCCCCTGAACTCGGTCGACCCGGACCGGCTCCGCATCGGCGCCCCGGTGCGGGTCGCCTTCACCGAGATCGACGGCGTCACCGTCCCGCGCTGGCTCCTGGAGCGCGGATGAGCGTCCGGGTCGAGCGCGACAAGGAGACCGGGGTCGCGGTCGTCACCCTCGACCGCCCCGCGAAGCACAACGCGATCACCCTGGACATGGCCCGCGAGCTCGCCGCCGTCTGGCGCGGCTTCCGGTACGAGGACGAGGTCCGCGCGATCGTCGTCACCGGCGCCGGTGGCCGCTCCTTCTGCACCGGCATCGACCGGGACGCCGCCGGGAACGTGCCGCAGCCCTCGTCCCCGTACACGATCGACGACCCGCTCCTCGCGATCGGCCCCAAGGCGAACGACCTGTGGAAACCGGTGATCGCCGCCGTCGAGGGCATGGCCTGCGGCGGGGCCTTCTACCTGCTCGGCGAGGCCGAGTTCCTCATCGCCGGCGAGGACGCCGCCTTCTTCGACCCGCACACCACCTACGGCATGGTCAGCGCCTTCGAGACGATCCACATGGCCCAGCGGATGCCCCACGGGGAAATCGCCCGGATGGCCCTGATGGGATCCGCCGAGCGGATCTCGGCCCGCCGGGCGTACGAGACCGGCCTCGTCAGCGAGGTCACGGAGACGGGCGGCGCGCTCGCCGCCGCCCGGGCGGCCGCCGCCGTCATCGCCTCCGCCCCCACCGAGGCCGTCCAGGGCACGGTCCGGGCCCTCTGGTCCACCAGGGAGGCGGCCCGCACCCAGGCCCTCGCCCACGCCCCGCACCTGGTGACGCTCGGGAACCTGCCTTCGGACCGGCAGGCGGAGCTGTTCACCCGGCGGGGGCCGGAGTTCA
Organism: Streptomyces sp. LMG1-1-1.1; assembly: GCF_040815545.1. Classification (NCBI taxonomy): domain Bacteria; kingdom Bacillati; phylum Actinomycetota; class Actinomycetes; order Kitasatosporales; family Streptomycetaceae; genus Streptomyces; species Streptomyces sp. LMG1-1-1.1. The sequence continues at coordinate 25,653 of NZ_JBFPNH010000026.1, forward strand.
GGACGAGGTAGGCGAAGGGGTGGTGGGGGTGCCCGCGGGGGTGGCCCCCGTCACCTCGCCCATGACGGTGGCGAAGCACTTCTTCACCCGCCCGACGGTCCCCGGGTGGGCCATCGCCACCTCGAAGGTCTTCGTGCGCCCGGTCGTGACCGTCGTCTCGGCCCGGTCGACCTCCTTGCGGTCCGCGTCCTCGAAGTACACGACGACGCGGAAGGTCTTCTCCGTCCAGTCGTCCGAAGTGATCCTCACCGTGGCCGTGGTGTCCGCCCTGCGGGCCGGCTTGCCCTTGCGCTTCTTCTGCGCGGGGTCCACGCAGTCGACGACCTCGACGATCGCGTCCGTCGTCGGAGAGGCGGAGGGCGTGGGGTCGTAGGTGTACTCGCCCGAGCCGGACGAGCCGGACGAGCTCCCCGAGCCGCTGTAGTCGTCGTTGCTCTTCTCGTCGCTGGAGCAGCCGCCGCCCGAGTCGTCGTCCGAGTCCGAGTGGCTCCGGCTCTTGCCGCTCTTGCCGCTCTTGCCGCCGCTGCCGCCGCTGCTGCCGTGGCCGCCCTTCCCGGTGTGGAAACCGGTCAGCGCGAGCACCACCACCGCCAGCGTCGCCGCGAGCTTCAGACGCGTCCGTATCATCGCCGCCTCCCTCCTTTTCGTCGTGTCCGCGACACCCTAGGGGATGCCCCGGTGCCGCGTGGCGGGCCCCCCGCACCCGGCGTAGCGTCGGGAACGAGAGCCGGACCGCCAAGGAGGCCGTATCGATGATCCGCAACGTCGTCGGCTCGATCCTTGCTCTCGCCGGAGCGACGGCCGCCGTCTGGAGCCCCTTCCGTGCCTGGTACGACGGCCGTCACGGCCGCGACTACGCGATCGACGAACTCTTCACCGGCATCACCGACGCCCGGCCCGACCTGCTCGGCTCGATCCTGCTCCCGTTCGCCTTCGGCGCCCTGCTCGCCCTCGTCGGCGTCGTCTTCCGCTCCCGCCTGCTCGTCGCCCTCGCCGGACTCGTCGTCCTCGGCTTCACGATCTTCTGGATGGTCCGGGTCGGACAGGCCGAGGGCAGCCTCGTGGTCTCCGGCGACGGCAAGGGCCTCGGCGACGGCGTCGCGAACGCCTTCGGCGGCGGAGTCCTGCTGCTCCTCGGCGCCCTCGTCATGCCAAGCCGCGAGCGCCGCGAGAGCCGCGCCCACCGGGCGGACCGCAAGGCCCGGGACCGGCTCGACCGGGAGTACCGCCCCACCCACCCCACGCTCGACGGCCCGCCCGTGACCGGTCCCGACACCCCCGAGGAGCCGGGCCGACCCCCGCAGGCCTCGGCCCCGCAGGCGCCGACCCGGACCTTCGACGTACCGACCTCTGACCAGGAACGGGAGAACCCGCCGCCGCAGGGCTAGCACCCTGCGGGCGGCGGGTTCGCCGGATTCCCCAGCCCGGCCCCGCGGGCTGGGCAGGACCTATCGCGCGCCGGACCCCCGGCCCGTCGCCGTGCCCTTGACCGCGTCGAGCGCGTACACGCAGCGGTCCTTGCTGCACGCGTACACGACCCCGCCACGGACCACCGGCGAGCCGGTGATCTCGCCGCCGGTGGCGAGCTTCCAGCGGAGCTGACCGCCGGTCGCGTCCAGGGTGTAGAGCACGTGGTCGGCCGAACCGAAGTGCACCCGGCCGTCGGCGACGACCGGCGAGCCGACCAGCTCGCCGCCCGCCGCGAACCGCCACCGGGGAGTGCCGGTGACCGCGTCGAGCGTGTAGAGCGCACTGCCGCTGCCGACGTGCACGCTGCCGTCGGCGACCAGCACCGGCTCGGCCGACTGGCGCGGCTCGGTCGCGATGCGCCAGCGGTCCTGGCCGGTGGTGGCGTCGAGCGCGTACACCGTGCCGAGGTGGTCGGAGAGGTACACCCCGCCGCCCGTGACCGCCGGTCCCGGCGCGAACGCCGGCGGCGACAGGAACACGGCCGGCGCCTCGAAGTGCCAGCGGACGTGCCCGCCGGCGATGTCGATCGACAGCACCCGGGTGCCCGCGGAGACGTACACGCAGCCGTCCTCGGCCGGCGCCACCCGCACCGGCACGTTGGCACAGGAGGCGGCGTCGCCGATCGGGTACGACCAGCGCTCCACCCCCGTACGGGCGTCGAGGGCCTGGAGCCGGGCGTCCCGCCACACGTACACGGTGTCGCCGTGCACGGCGGGCCCCGCCTCCGGGGTCTCGAAGTCCGTCTGGGCGCCGGTGATCTCCCACAGCTTGGCGCCGTTGGAGGCCTCCCAGCCCTGCACCCCGCCACCCCGCGTCCCGGTGACGACCGTGCCCCGGTCCACCTTGAGCGAGTACACCCAGGCGTCCGTGTGCAGCCGCCAGCGCTCGCCGCCGTCGGTGGCGTCGAGCGCGTACAGCGTCGGGCCGTCCGAGGCGTGGATACGGCCCGAGGAGACCGCCATCGACCAGGCCACGTCCCGCGTCTTGAACTGGCGCCGGCCGCTGCCCGTGTCCAGGGCGTGCACCTCGAACGACGTCACGTACAGCAGGTCGCCGTCCACGACCGGCGTCCCCCACACGTCGTTCGACATGCGGAAACGCCACGGACGCCAGTGCCCCGGCTCCGACGGGGGCTGCGGGGCCGCCGTCTGGTCGGTGCCCTGCGCCGGGACGTTCAGCGGACGCGAACCGGGCGCCGGGCCCGGCTCCGCACCGTGCGGACCGCCGCCGGGCGGACGGATCCAGCCCGTCGCCGGGCCCCCGTCGGCGCTCAGGCCGACGGCGAGCGCCGCCCGGGTGTCGGCGACCCGGGGACCCGGGCCGATCGGCACCGTCGCTCCTCCGAGACGCACGGGACCGCCCGCGCTCTCGGCGGGACCCGCGTGCCGGCCGCCGGGGCCGCCCACGGGCTCCGGGTGCCGGGCACCGCCGGGCGCGGGACGCCGGCCGCCCGCGGGCGCCCGGTCCGGGAACCGCGGGTCCGCGAACCCCTCCGGGGGGTCCGCCGGAACCGGCGGCACCGGCGTACGGCCGCCGCCCCGGCGCCGCTCGATCATGGCCGTGGCGCTGTGAGGCAGCCACGCCGAGGCCGTCCCGCTGTCGTCACTGCCCGGCCCGAAGAGGTGCGGGGCCAGCTGCGCCTGGAGGTCCGCCGGGGACGGCCGCCTGGTCACGTCCATCTGCATGCAGGAGTCGATGAGCGGCCGCAGCTCGTCGGGCAGACCGGCCAGGTCGGGCCCTTCGCGCAGCAGCATGAACACGGTCTCGACCGGGTTGGCACCGTGGTACGGCGCGTGGCCGGTGGCCGCGAAGACCAGCATCGAGCCCAGCGAGAAGATGTCGCTCGCGCCGGTGACGCTGCGCGAGTCGCGGGCCTGCTCGGGCGACATGTAGGCGGGGGTTCCGACGGCGACGTTGGTCATCGTCAGCCGCGTGTTGGACACCCCCGACGCGATGCCGAAGTCGATCACCCGCGGGCCGTCCTCCACGACGAGGACGTTGGACGGCTTCAGGTCACGGTGCACGAGCCCCGCCCCGTGGATGGACTGCAGGGCCTCCGCGACACCGGCCGCCAGCCACCGCACCGCCTGGGCCGGCAGCGGCCCGCACTCGTTCACTATTTCCTCGAGCGAGGGCGCCGGCACGTACGCCGTGGCCAGCCACGGCACCGCCGCCCGCGGGTCCGCGTCGACGACGGCGGCCGTGTAGAAGCCGGAGACCGCCCGCGCCGCCTCCACCTCCCGGGTGAAGCGGACCCGGAACAGCTGGTCCTCCGCGAGCTCCGTGCGCACGGTCTTGATCGCCACGCGCCGCCCCGAGGCCGACCGCGCCAGATAGACCAGGCCCATCCCGCCCGCGCCGAGCCGGCCCAGCACCTCGAAGGGCCCGATACGTCTCGGGTCGTGCTGCGTCAGCTGTTCCACTTGCCTGCCACCTCCCCGTACGGGCCATGAGGGTACGGCCCCGTGGCCCTGATTCTTCCTGTCCGAGGGCCCGGTTGCGAACCCGGGGGCGGATCGGGGTGTCACGTGTTCCCTTTCAATGAATGCGAGCGGTTGTTCGAGATGTCGCTTGTTGTGCTGTAGGTGTGCGGTACCTATGCGTTTGTGCGGGTGCCGATGGCACGGTGGGTGGCGTGAAGCCCACCGCGCGGATCCAACCGCCCTTCGTGCCCCAGGGGCCGTCAGGCGTGACGATCCGCACTCGCCTCAACGGCCTCACGCCCACGGACGAAAAGGTCCTCGCGCTGGTGGGTGCACATCTGGGCTCCCTCGCGTCGCGGGACCTCAGGGCCCGTTGCAACGAGGGGCTGAGCCATTCGGCCGAGTCCTGGGCCATGCGCAAGCGATCACTGACGCCGATGTCGTCGTCACGCTGGGCGGGAAGCCTGACGAGGGCCACGCATGACCAGTGGGCGCTGGCCCGGCGCTCTCAGCTCGCCCACATCAAGCGGCTCGAGGCCGGGATCGGGATGATCCGGCACCGGCTTTCCCAGCCGATCAGAGCGAAGGGGACGAAGAAGGCCCCAGGCGGGTACCGGTCGAAGCACGAATGGTTCGTGAAGTCACGACGCCTCGGAGTACTGGAGGAGAGGCTGGTAGCCGCGCGGACCGATTGGGAGGCGGGCCTCGTGCGGGTGGTGCGCGGCGGGAAAGGACTACTCCACACCCGCCACCACCTCGAAGCGGCACGAACCGACGAGGCTCACTGGCGTACGCGGTGGGAAGCAGAGCGCTGGTTCTGCCAGGCCGACGGCGAGTCGGGCAAGCCGTTCGGCAACGAGACCATCCGCGTCGCCCCCGACGGCGAGGTCAGCATCAAGCTCCCGGCCCCGCTCGCGCCCCTGGCAAACGCACCTCGCGGCCGGTACGTACCCGCGGGGCGGGTGCGGTTCGCACATCGGGGTCAGGAGTGGACTGATCGGGTCCGGGCGAACAGGGCGGTGGCCTACCGCATCCACTACGACGCGCAGCGCGGGCGCTGGTACCTGACCGCGTCCTGGCAGATCCCCCCGGCTCCCGCCGTCCCCCCGGCCATGGCACTATCCAGCGGCGTGGTCGGCGTGGACATGAACGCCGACCACCTCGCTGCCTGGCGCCTCGACACCCATGGCAACCCGATCGGCCGCCCCCGACGCTTCCCCTTCACCCTGAACGGACCGGCCGGACACCGCGACGCACAGGTCCGCCACGCCCTCACCCGCCTCCTCCGCTGGGCACAGGCCTACGGCATCCGCGCGATCGCGGTCGAAGACCTCGACTTCACGATGGAGAAGACACGGGAGAAGCACGGCCGCAAACGCCGGTTCAGGCAACTCGTCTCCGTCATGCCCACCAGCGGATTCAGGTCCCGGCTGACCTCCATGGCCGCCGCCCGCGGCATCACGGTCATCGCCGTCGACCCGGCCTACACCAGCCGCTGGGGCGCCCAGCACTGGCGGAAACCGCTCACCGGCGAGACCCGTAGGACCACCCGTCACGACGCAGCCGCCGTGGCGATCGGACGACGCGCCCAAGGGCACCCGATCCGGCGACGGACGGCACCGCCCCCGCAGCACCGGAGTGATGCTGCGGGGCATCGGACCGTCCAGGCCGGACCGGGCGCCCTCGGGCGTGAGGAACCCCGCCGCCGCGATCCCGGACCACGGACACGATCCGTGCCGCCCGGACGCGGAGCGAACGCGGGCGACCAGCGTGCCCAAGACCGTTCGGTGCACGCGGCTGAGCAAGGGGCCTGGCGACAGGACCCCCTGCTGCTCGGCCTCTAGGAACGGTGTCACAGGTCATTTCGGCGGCGGGCGGGTGGCTGCCGTGGGGGGGTTACTCCGGGGGTTTGGGTTCGGAGAGGACGGCGAAGCGGGCGCCCTGGTTGTCGTGGAGGACGGCGATGCGGCCGTGGGGGGTGTCGAAGGGCGGGGTGGCGATGCGGCCGCCGAGGCGTTCGGTCGTGGCGCAGGCGTCGTCGCAGTCGTGGACGGCGAAGTAGACGAGGATGTGGCCGGGCATCTCGGCGGGGAAGTCGTCGGTGATGACGGCGCGGCCGCCGAAGGCGGTGTCGTCGCCGGGGCGGGAGCCGGGGGGCGACCAGACGCGGTAGTCGAAGGAGGCGTCGCGGCCTTCCTCGGCGGCGTCGGCCTGGCGGCCGAGGTAGCCGAAGACGGTGGCGTAGAAGGTGTCGACGGCGTCGGGGCGGCGGGTGTACACCTCCATCCAGCAGAAGGCGCCCGGTTCGTTGGTGGTGGCGAAGCCGTCGTCGTCGCCGGCCTGGCGGAGGCCGAAGACGGCGCCGCCGGGGTCGGCGGCGAGGGCGAGGACGCCGAAGGGGCCGACGGGGTAGGGCTCCATGACCATCTGGCCGCCGGCGGCCTTGATGCGGGTGGCGAGGGTGCCCGCGTTCTGGGTGGCGAGGTAGAGGGTCCAGGTGGTGGGCATGCGGCCGTCCCGTTTGGGGACGAGTCCGGCGACGCGGCGCCCGTCGAGGAGGGCCTCGTCGCGGTCGGCGTCGAAGGTCCAGCCGAAGAGCTCGCCGTAGAAGCGCTTGCCCGCTTCCAGGTCGGGGAGCTGTGCGTCCACCCAGCTGGGGGTGCCCTCAATGCGTACGGCCATGACTCCACGCTAGGACGGCGGAGGCGGCCCCGCACGGCCCGCGCGGGGGCGGTACGGGTGGGAAGGGGTGTTTACGGGGCCTTTACGGGCCTGCGACCCTTGGGGTGACTGGGTTGTCCACCGAAGTTGTCCACAGGCTGTTCATAAGCCTATTCGGGTGCGGAGCTCCCCCGGTCCCCTGGAGAGCGCCGGCAACCTGGCTTGAACCCGCCCCCGCGCCCGGGCCCGCGCACCCGCGCCCACCTCGCAGAACGCCCCGGAGCGGGTCCGCACCCCATTTGCACTCGGCCGAATCGCGCGCCGATCGCCCCTCGGTAAGCTGACGGCATGACAGGACAAGTACGCACCGTCGACGGCCGCGTGGCCGGACGACGCGGCCAGGCGACGCGGCAGAAGCTGCTCGACTGCCTCGGTGAGATGCTCAGCTCCTCGCCCTACCGGGACGTCAAGGTCATCGATGTGGCCCGGAAGGCGGGTACTTCACCCGCGACGTTCTATCAGTACTTCCCGGACGTCGAGGGAGCGGTCCTCGAGATCGCGGAGGAAATGGCCAAGGAGGGCGCCGGGTTGACCGAGCTGGTCTCCGGCCGCTCGTGGGTCGGCAAGGCCGGCTGGCAGACCTCCGAGGAACTCGTCGAAGGCTTCCTGGACTTCTGGCGGAAGCACGACGCGATCCTGCGGGTCGTGGACCTCGGCGCGGCCGAGGGGGACAAGCGGTTCTACAAGATCCGCATGAAGATCCTGAACTCGGTCACCAACTCCCTCACGGACGCGGTGAAGGAGCTCCAGGCCAAGGGCAAGGTCGACAAGGAAGTCAACCCCGCCGCCATGGCCGGCTCCCTGGTGGCGATGCTGGCGTCGGTCGCCGGCCACCAGAAGGGCTTCCAGACCTGGGGCGTGAAGCAGGCCGAACTCAAGCCCAACCTGGCCCTGTTGGTACATCTGGGCATCACCGGCAAGAAGCCGACCAGATAGCCCCGTCCGCCCCTTCACCCGTCCTGTCGTCGACGCCGGCGGCGGCCCGCTCCCCGATCGGCGGAGCGGTACCGCCGTCGGCGTCGCCGTGTCCGGGACAGACCGGAGCCGGACGGCCGGCCCCCGGTCACCTCCGGGTCAGTCGGAAGAGCCGGATCTCGCGCTCCACCCGTGCCTGGTAGGAGGCGTACGGGGGCCAGAACTCCAGGGCGGACCGCCAGGCGGCGGCCCGTGCCTCGCCGGCGAGGAGTTCGGCGTGTACGGGGATGTCCTCGCCGTGCCAGTTCACGTGCGCGTCGGGGTGGGCGAGGAGGTTCGCCGTCCAGGCCGGGTGGCCGGGGCGGCCGAAGTTGGAGCCGATGAGGAGCCAGCCGCCGTCCGGCTCGGGCATGCAGGCGAGGGGGGTGACGCGGGGCTGCCCGGTCTTGGCGCCGCGGGCGGTGAGGATCACGCCGGGGAGCATGCGCGCGCTGAGCAGGACTCTGCCCCGGGTCAGCCGGTGCACGGTCCGGTCCATGGCCGGGATGACGTGCGGGGCGATCCTGGCGAAGGTCCGGGTGGAGGACACCTTCTGTACGAGTCTCACGCCGACGGGCATCTACGCCGCCACCTCTCCGAAGAGTCCGGTCCGTTCGGCGGCACGGGCGCGCAGGCTCCGGGCCGGGCCGAAGAGCAGTTCGTCGGAGGCGGCCCGCTCGAAGTAGCGGTGCGCCTCGTGTTCCCAGGTGAGGCCGGTGCCGCCGTGCAGCTGGACGCTCTCGCCCGCGGTGGTGCGGAGGGCTTCCAGGGCGTGGGCGAGGGCGAGGGGGCCGCTCTCGGGCCCTGGGCCGGGTTCGCGGGCGGCGCAGTGGGTCAGGGAGCGGGCCGCTTCGACCTGGACGTGGAGGTCGCCCAGCCGGTGTCCGGCCCCCGGGAGGGGGGTCGCGGGCCGGCCGGACCGTGCGGGGGAGGCGAGGTGGGCGACCGTGCGGTCGAGGGCCTCGCGGGCCGCGCCGACGGCTTCGGCGGCGAGCAGGACGGCGGCGGCCCGGCCCGCTGCGGCGAGGGCGCCGAGGACGTCGGCGGGTTCCTCGCCGAGGAGTTCGGCCGGGGTGTCGCGGAACTGGACGGTGGCCTGGGCGCGGGTGGGGTCGAGGGCGGGCTGCCGGGTGCGGACGAGGCCGGGGGCGCCGTCGGTGCCGGCCCGTACGAGGAAGAGGAGGGTGCGGCTGCGGGCGAAGCCTCCGGTGTGGGCGGCGACGACGATCAGTCCGGCGCTGTGTCCGTCGAGGACGCGGGTGGCCTCGCCGTACAGCCGCCAGCCGGCGTCGGGCGTGCGGGCCGCTTGGATGCCGCCGGCCCGGCCGCCGCCCGACCAGTCGTGTGCCGCGTTGTCGCCGGTGAGGCCGAGGGCGAGGGCGAGAGGTCCGGGGACGGCGAGGGCGCAGGTCAGGCTGCCGTCGGCGAGGCGCGGGAGGAGTTCGGCGCGCTGGGCGGGGGTGCCGAGCGCCGTGAGGAGGGGGGCGGCGAGGACGGTGGTGGCGAGGAGCGGGGAGGGGGCGAGGGTACGGCCGGTCTCCTCGCAGGCGAGGGCGAGTTCGGCGAGGCCGCGGCCGGCGCCTCCGTGTTCCTCGGGGAGGGCGAGTGCGGTGAGGCCGAGGGTGCCGGACAGGTGGGTCCAGAGCGCGGTGTCGTATCCCTCGGGGGTGGCGGTGGCCGCGTGGTTCCCGTCGGGTCCGGCTCGTTCGGCGAGCAGTTCCCGCAGGGTGCGGCGGAGTTCCCGCTGCTCTTCGGTGAGCGGGGCGGCGAGCGGGTCCCGTCCCGCGGCGCGTGGCTCCCTTCGCGCGGCGACCGGGTCCCGTGGCGCGGGGGGCGGGTCCGCCTGAGCCGTGGGGGGCGGGGCGGCGAGCGGGTCCGCCGGCGAGGCGGTGAGCGCGGCGTGATCGGCGGCGTCCATGGGGCTCCCTCCGTATCTGACGGTGCGTCATGCTAGGGCGGTGCGGGGTCGGTTGCCCAGAGAACCGCCGGTCCCGATTCAAAGAATCTGATGTACCGTCAGATTCATGCCCATCACACGCAGCGCCCGCCGTGTCGCCGTCGTCGGGGTCTCCCTCTCCGACTGCGGCCGTGTCGACGAGGCCACCCCCTACGCCCTGCACGCCCAGGCCGCCCGCCGCGCCCTCGTGGACAGCGGCCTCGACCGCTCGCTGATCGACGGCCTGGCCTCGGCGGGGCTCGGCACCCTCGCCCCGGTGGAGGTCGCCGAGTACCTGGGCCTGCGCCCCCGCTGGGTGGACTCGACCGCCGTCGGCGGCGCCACCTGGGAGGTCATGGCCGGGCACGCCGCCGACGCCATCGCCGCGGGGCACGCGAACGCGGTCCTGCTGGTGTACGGCTCCACCGCCCGCGCCGACATCCGGGCGGGGCGCCGCACCGCGAACCTGTCGTTCGGGTCGCGGGGCCCGCTCCAGTTCGAGGTGCCGTACGGGCACACCCTGATCGCGAAGTACGCGATGGCCGCGCGCCGTCACATGCACGAGTACGGGACCACCCTGGAGCAGCTCGCCGAGGTGGCCGTCCAGGCGCGGGCGAACGCGGCGCTCAATCCGGAGGCGATGTTCCGGGACCCGATCACGGTGGACGAGGTGCTCGGCGGGCCGATGATCGCGGACCCGTTCACCAAGCTGCACTGCTGTCTGCGCAGCGACGGCGGCTGCGCGGTGCTGCTGGTGGCCGAGGAGTACGTCCAGGACTGCCGCACGGAGCCGGTGTGGGTGCTCGGCACGGGCGAGCACGTCTCGCACACCACGATGTCGGAGTGGGAGGACTTCACGGTGTCGCCGGCGGCGGTCAGCGGCCGGCTGGCGTTCGAGCGGGCGGGGGTGTCCCCGGCGGACGTCGATCTGGCCGAGGTCTACGACGCCTTCACCTACATGACCCTGGTGACGCTGGAGGACCTGGGGTTCTGCGCGAAGGGTGAGGCCGGCGCGTTCTTCGCGGAGAAGGACCGGCTGCCGGTGAACACGGACGGCGGTGGGCTCTCGGCCTGCCACCCGGGGATGCGGGGGCTGTTCCTGCTGGTGGAGGCGGTGCGGCAGCTGCGCGGGGAGGCTCCGGGGCGGCAGGTGCGGCGGCCGGACGGCTCACTGCCGGAGCTGGCGGTGGCGTCGGGGACGGGGGGCTGGTTCTGCTCCTCGGGGACGGTGGTGCTCGGCCGGGGCCGGTAGCCGCCGAAGAATCTATACAAGCGTCATAGACAACCGTGTAGGACATCCGTATAGTCATGTCTGCGGGCAGGGAGAACGGCCCGCAGACACCCGACAAGGAGTCCTGCCGTGAACAGCAACGCGAGCGACACCGCCCGGCCCGCCGCCAAGACCGTCCTGATCTCCGGCGCCTCGATCGCCGGCCCCGCCCTCGCCCTCTGGCTCCACCGCTACGGCTTCACCCCCACCGTCGTCGAGCGCGCCCCCGAACTCCGCACCGGCGGCTACAAGGTGGACATCCGCGGCACCGCGATCGAGGTCTGCCGTCGGATGGGCGTCCTCGACGAGATCCGGTCCAAGTCCACGGACATGCGCGGCGGTTCGTACGTCGACGGCGCCGGCCGCACCATCGGCGAACTGCCCGCGGACATCTTTGGCGGACGCGTCGAGGAGGACGACGAGATCATGCGCGGCGAGCTCGCCCGGATCCTCTACGACCGGACCCGCGACGACGTCGAGTACGTCTTCGGCGACTCGATCGCCGCCCTCGCGGAGGACGCGGACGGCGTCACCGTCACCTTCGAGAGCGGCACCGTCCGCCGCTTCGACCTGGTCGTCGGCGCCGACGGACTCCACTCGAACACCCGGAAGCTCGCCTTCGGCCCCGAGGAGCGGTTCAAGCGCCACCTGGGCGCGTACATCTCCATCTTCACCGCCCCCAACCACCTGGGCCTGGACCGCTGGGAGACGTACCACGCGCTGCCCGGGAAGCTGGTCTGCGTCTACAGCTCGGCCGGCGAGGCCGACGCGAAGAACCTCTTCATCTTCTCCTCGCCCGAGGAACTCCCCCACGACCCCCGGGACGTCACCGCCCAGAAGCGCGCCCTCACCGACCGGTTCACGGGCGACGGCTGGGAGATCCCGCGGCTCCTCGGGCACGCGGCGGACGCCGACGACTTCTACCTCGACTCCATGTCCCTGGTCGAGATGGACCGCTGGTCGAAGGGGCGCGTCGTCCTCCTCGGCGACGCCGCCCACTGCGCCTCCCCCGCCTCGGGACAGGGCACCGGCCTGGCCCTCACCGGCGCGTACGTCCTGGCCGGCGAGCTGGCCAGGGCCCACGGCGACCACACGGTGGCCTTCGCCCGCTACGAGGAGCGGATGCGGCCGGGCGTGGAGCAGAACCAGCGCATGGCCGAGGGCTTCGTCAAGGAGATGACCGTCGGCTCGAAGTGGAAGATCGCCCTGCGCATGCTCATGGTGCGGACGCTGCCGAAGACCCCCTGGAAGAACCTCATCGCGAAGAAGATCCGCGACGGCATCCAGGCGGCGGCGAACGCGGTCCCGATCGAGGACTACGCCGCGCCGACCGGCGGCGCCGCCGCCCCGCGCCCTAACGTGGCCGTATGACCGACTTCCACCGCACCCTGCTCTCCCTCCGGGTCTGGGACACCACGCTCCCCTCCTTCGACCCGGCGGGCGCCCCGCCCGAGCCCCTCGCCCTCTTCCACGACTGGTTCGCCGAGGCCGTCGAGGCCGGCCAGACCGAGCCGCACGCGCTCTCCGTGGCCACCGTGGACGAGGACGGCAGGCCCGACGTCCGTACGGTGCTGCTGCACGACGCCGACGAGCGCGGCTGGCACTTCGCCTCCCACGCGACCAGCGCCAAGGGCCGCCAGCTCGCCGCCCGCCCCGAGGCCGCGCTCGGCTTCTACTGGCCGGCCCGGGGCCGCCAGGTCCGGGTCCGCGGCCACGTCGCCACCGGCACCCCCGAGGAGTCGTACGCGGACCTCCACGCCCGCAGCACCGGCGCCCTCGCCTCCGCCCTGGTCAGCCGCCAGAGCGAGGTCCTCGACTCCCTCGACACCCTCGCCGAGGCGAGCGCCGCCGCCTGGCGCCGGGCCGAGGCGGAGCCGGACGCCCCCGCCCCGACCTGGGTCCTGTACGTGGTCGAACCGGCCGAGGTCGAGTTCTTCCAGGGCGACGAGCGGCGCCGCCACGTCCGCCTCCGCTACCGCCGCGAGGCCGACGGCTGGACCCGCGAACTCCTCTGGCCGTAAGGCACGTCGGACCCGTCGGGCTCGTTGGGCCCGTTGGGCCCCGGTCCGCCGACGCGGCCGAGCGCCTATTCGGCTCCGGGGCCGTACATCTCCTCGATCTCCCGGGCGAAGTCCCGCAGGACCGCCCGCCGTTTGAGCTTGAGGGACGGCGTCAGGTGGCCGGAGCTCTCGGAGAACTCGGCGGTCAGGACCCGGAAGGCGCGGATGGACTCGGCCCGTGAGACGAGGCGGTTGGCGTCGTCGACGGCCCGCTGGACCGCGGCGAGCAGGTCCGGGTCCCGGGCCAGCTCCCAGAGCGCCAGGTGGTCCTTGTGCCGCATCCGCCGCCAGTGGGTGAGGCCCTCGTGGTCCAGCGTGACGAGGGCGGAGACGTAGGGCCGGTCGTCGCCGAGGACGAGGCACTGGGCGACCAGCGGGTGGGCGCGCAGCCAGTCCTCCAGCGGGGCCGGGGCCACGTTCTTCCCGGCCGACGTGATGATGATGTCCTTCTTGCGGCCGGTGATCCGCAGATAGCCCTCGGCGTCGAGCGAGCCGAGGTCCCCGGTGGGGAACCAGCCGTCGTCGGTGTACGGCAGGGCCACCCCGCGCTGGGCGTCCCAGTAGCCGGCGAAGACGTGGCCGCCCTTCAGCCACACCTCGCCGTCGTCGGCGATCCGGACGGACGTCCCCGGGAGCGGCCAGCCGACGGTCCCGGTGCGCGGCCGCTGCGGCGGGGTGACCGTGGAGGCGGCCGTGGTCTCCGTCAGGCCGTACCCCTCGAAGACCTCGACGCCGGCGCCGGCGAAGAACTCGGCGAGCGGGGCGCCGAGCGGGGAGCCGCCGCAGATCACGTACTTCACCCGGCCGCCGAGCGCGCTCCGGATGCGCCGGTAGACCAGCGGGTCGTACAGGGCCCGGGCGGCCCGCAGGGCGAGCGAGGGCGAGGGCTGCCGCCCGTACCGGCGGGCGATGCGGGCGGCCCGGTCGAAGGCCCCGGCCTTTCCGCCGCGTTCGGCGGTGGCGCGGGCGGTGTTGAAGACCTTCTCCAGGACGTACGGGATGGCGAGGAGGAACGTCGGCCGGAAGCCGGCGAGGTCGGTGAGGAGTTCCTCGCCCTCGACCGAGGGGGCGTGGCCGACCCGGACCCGGGCGCGGACGCAGCCGACGGACACCATCCGCCCGAAGACGTGGGAGAGCGGCAGGAAGAGCAGGGTGGCCGCGGGTTCCCTGCTCTCGGAGACGAAGACGGGGTGGAGGAGCCGGACGGCGTTGTCGACCTCGGCGAAGAAGTTGGCGTGGGTGAGGGCGCAGCCCTTGGGCCGGCCGGTGGTGCCGGAGGTGTAGATGAGGGTGGCGAGGGTCTCCGGGGTGAGCAGTCCCCGGCGGGCGGTGACGGCCTCGTCGGCGACGCGGGAGCCGGCTCTGCGGAGTTGGTCGACGGCGCCGGCGTCCAGGACCCAGAGGTGGGCGAGGCCGGGGGCCTGGCGCCGTTCGGCGGAGACGAGCCGGGCCTGTTCGGTGTCCTCGACGACGCAGCCTGCGGCGCCGGAGTCCTGGAGGATCCAGCGGGTCTGGAAGGCGGAGGAGGTCGGGTAGACGGGGACGGTGACGAGTCCGGCGGCCCAGGCGGCGAAGTCGAGCAGGGTCCACTCGTAGGTGGTCCTGGCCATCAGTGCGAGCCGGTCGCCGGGGCGCAGGCCGTGGGCGATGAGGCCCTTGGCGACGGCGTGGACGTCGGCGGCGAAGCGGGCGGCGGTGACGTCGTGCCAGTGGCCCTCCGCGTCCTTGCGGGAGAAGAGCGGCGTCTCGGGGTCCTGGCGGGCGTTGTCGTAGGGCAGGTCGGCGAGGGAGCCGCGGCGCACCACGGGGACGAGCGGGGGGACGGTGACCTCCCGCACCTGCCCGTCGACCAGCGTCTTGTGCGGTTCGACCGGTTCGGTCCCGGATGCGGCGGTGGCGACGGACACGTGCGGCTCCTCGGTTATCGCGATGAACTGAGGTCGTGCGTCGGTGCGTTGCGCCCTGGCGAAGCTTTAACTAGCCGGTAACCTTACTGTGCGGTAAGGCCCGTCGGGGAGACCATCGTTCGCTTTTCATGAGGTTCCCGAGCCCGGCCCAGGCGAAGTTCATGAGCGTCGCCGCCGCCTCCCGCGCGGTCACCCCCGGCGTCTCGTTCGCCCAGCTCGCCAGGGACTCGGCGGACCCGACCAGCGCCTGGGCCAGCGCCGCCACGTCCCGCACGGTGATCTCGGTGCCGCCCCGTGCCTCCCGCGCCGCCTCCCCGATCAGCGCGGCGACGAAGTCCGCGATCTCGTCCCGCATCCGCGCCGCCTCCGTCGCGAAGGGCTCCCCCTGCGTCCGCGCCTGCCGGCTCAGCACCACCCACGCGTCCGGGTGCTCCGCCGCGTACGTGAAGAAGGCGAGCAGCCCCGCCCACAGCCGCTCGTCGGGCGGCAGGCTCCGGTCCTCGACGCCGGCGGCCACCGCCGCGAGCAGCTCCCCCGCCTCGCGCCGGATGCACGCGGTGAAGAGCTCCTCCTTGGAGTTCAGGTACAGGTACACCAGGGGCTTCGACACCCCCGCGAGCTCCGCGATCTCGTCCATGGACGCGGTCTGGTACCCGTGCCGCGCGAAGCACCGCACCGCCGCGTCCAGCATCTGCCGCTCCCGCACGGCCCGCGGCAACCGCCGCGCCTTCACCCCGTCGGCCATGGCGTCCACCCCTGCTTCCAAGATCCGCCGGATGCCCCGCGAAAGCGTACGTGCCCCCTGCCCGGACGGGGGCAGGGGGCACGTGGACCTACGGGGCCGTACGCGTCAGGCGGCGGCGGTGACCGCGACCTTCTGGTCGGTCTCGCCGATCTCGACGAGGTCGTCGATCGGGGAGGCCGAGGCGTTCTCGTACGCGGTGTGGTCGAGGATCTTCTCGCGGGCGGAGACGATCACCGGGACGAGCGCCTGGCCGGCGACGTTGGTGGCGGTCCGCATCATGTCGAGGATCGGGTCGATCGCCATGAGCAGGCCGACGCCCTCCAGGGGCAGGCCGAGGGTGGAGAGGGTCAGCGTCAGCATGACCGTGGCGCCGGTGAGGCCGGCGGTGGCGGCCGAGCCGATGACGGAGACGAAGGCGATCAGGAGGTAGTCGCCGATGCCGAGCTGCACGTCGAAGATCTGCGCGATGAAGATCGCGGCGAGCGCCGGGTAGATCGCGGCGCAGCCGTCCATCTTGGTGGTGGCGCCGAACGGGACGGCGAAGGAGGCGTACTCCTTCGGGACGCCGAGGCGCTCGGTGACCTTCTGGGTGACCGGCATGGTGCCGACCGAGGAGCGGGAGACGAAGGCCAGCTGGATGGCCGGCCAGGCGCCCTTGTAGAAGTGGAGCGGGTTGACCTTGGCGACCGTGGCGAGCAGCAGCGGGTAGACGCCGAAGAGGACCAGGGCGCAGCCGACGTAGATGTCGGCGGTGAAGGTCGCGTACTTGCCGATCAGGTCCCAGCCGTAGTCGGCGATGGCGAAGCCGATGAGGCCGACGGTGCCGAGCGGGGCGAGGCGGATGACCCACCACAGGGCCTTCTGGAGGAGCTCCAGGATCGACTCGGAGAGGGTGAGGATCGGCTTGGCGCGGTCGCCGAGCTTGAGGGCGGCGATGCCGGCGACGGCGGCCATGAAGACGATCTGGAGGACGTTCAGCTCAGTGAACGGCGTGATGACGTCCGTCGGGATGATGCCGGTGAGGAAGTCGATCCAGGAGCCCTCGCGCTTCGGCAGCTTGCCGTCCTGCGGGGTGAGGCCGGTGCCGGAGCCCGGGTTGGTGATCAGGCCGATCGCGAGGCCGATGCCGACCGCGATCAGCGAGGTGATCATGAACCAGAGCAGGGTGCGGGTGGCGAGCCGGGCGGCGTTGTTCACCTTCCGCAGGTTGGTGATCGACACCAGGATCGCGAAGAAGACGAGCGGGGCGACGGCCAGCTTGAGCAGCTGGACGAAGATGTCGCCGACCTGGCCGAGGGTCTCCTTCAGCCACGAGACGTCCTGGCTGCGGGCGACCCAGCCGAGCAGGGCGCCGAGGACCAGACCGGCGATGATCTGGGCCCAGAAGGGGATCTTCGGTATGCGGGACGAGGGCTTGGCCTCAGGCGCGTTCGCGGGCGCGGACACAGACACACTCCACAGGTGCGTATGGGGACGTACGAGGACGGGGTGCGGCACGCACGCGCTCGGGCGCGGGCCGCTGCATGATGCCGGGGAGGTCAGGACTCGCGGCGACAGACCGCGGACATACAGCGGCACAGGTCGACGTGCAGGCGCGCCACGAGCGGGATGCTCGCGGCATGAGAGGGGCGCACTGCTGTCGTCATGTCGAACACGTTAACACTTGAACTTTGAGAACCTCAAAGCCATTCTTTGGGGCGCGAGAGCCCCGTTTCACCTCCGAAACGCAGAACACCCCTGGCCGGCGCCTTGGAAGGCCCTGCCAGGGGTGGGTGTCTGTGAGGAAGCTTACGCAGCCTTCACGCCTCGTGTACGGCGCTACAGCGCGTCCTCCTGCGACCGGTTCTCGGCCAGTCGGCCCTTCGCGCGGTCGACCCTCGCCACGACATCGGCGCTCGCCTCGTCCCGCACCTTGCGCAGGAGGACGAAGCTCAGCGGGGCGGAGACGACCAGGGAGAGGACGAGGACCCAGAGGAGGTTCGAGTCGCCGAGGCCGCGCGGCAGCACACCGGCGTAGACGAGACCCCACAGGGCGAGGAAGCATCCGGCGAAGATGCCGAGACGCATCAGCGTGTAGCGGAGCATGTCAGCCCACTCTTCCGTTCCGACGTTCCGAAAAGTACCCAAGATCCCATACGGGACAAGCGCACCTCCAGTGAAGCACGGGGCGGGAGGCCGGCCGGGAGCGGGGGTTGCACGGCCGCGGAAGGGGCGCGCGTCCACGGGTCGGAATCCCTTGAGGCCCTCGATGCGTAATAGCTAGACTCGCTCCATGTCCCTTACCTTCGAGGTGGACCCGGCCGTCGACCCCGCCCTGCGCGACGGCGTCCTCGCCCTCTGGGCCGACGTCACCAACGCGGGCGGCGCGGTCGGGTTCGTGGCTCCCGCCACCCCCGACGACATCCGCCCCGCGCTGCTCAGGCACGTCGTCGCGATGGCCGAGGGCCGCACCCGCCTCCTGGTCGGGCGCGACGGGGGCGGCGAGATCGCCGCCACGGCCTTCTTCACCTTCAACACCCATCCGCTGATGGGCCACTGGGTGTGGCTCTACACGGTGATGGTCCACCCCCGCCACCAGGGCAGGGGATACGGCCTCGACCTCATGGCGGCGGTCGAGCGGGCCGCCCGTACGGCCGAGGGGTTCGAGGAGATCGAGGCGATCCGCCTCACCTGCCGGGGCGGCCTCGGCCTCGAAGGCTTCTACGCCCGCGCGGGCTACAAGGAGGTCGGCCGCGTCCCCGGAGCGATCCGGGTGGCTCCGGGCGACGACCGCGACGACATCGTGATGCTGCTGCCCCTGACCTGAGGGGCGTACGGACGTCATAGGGCGTACGGACGTCATACGGAGGAAGGGCCGGCGGGATTCCCGCCGGCCCTTCCTCCGTACAGCCGCGTCAGAAACGCATCGCCTGCGGGGTCTCGCGGCGGTCGGCGTCCGGGCCCGGGTACTCGCGGATGATCTCGTACCGGGTGTTCCGCTCGACCGGGCGGAAGCCGGCGTCACGGATCAGTTCGAGCAGGTCCTCGCGGCCCAGCTTGTTCGGGGTGCCGTAGTTGTCGGCGTCGTGCGTGATCTTGTACTCGACGACCGAGCCGTCCATGTCGTCGGCGCCGTGCTGGAGCGCGAGCTGCGCGGTCTGGACGCCGTGCATGACCCAGAAGACCTTGACGTGCGGCACGTTGTCGAAGAGCAGCCGGGAGACCGCGAAGGTCTTCAGGGCCTCGGCGCCGGTCGCCATCGTGGTGCGCGCCTGGAGCTTGTTGCGGACCTTGCCGTCCTGCATGTCGACGAAGTCGTGCTGGTAGCGCAGCGGGATGAAGACCTGGAAGCCGCCGGTCTCGTCCTGGAGCTCGCGCAGCCGCAGCACGTGGTCCACGCGGTGGCGCGGCTCCTCGATGTGCCCGTACAGCATGGTCGAGGGGGTCTTGAGCCCCTTCTCGTGGGCGAGCCGGTGGATCCGGGACCAGTCCTCCCAGTGGGTGCGGTGGTCCACGATGTGCTGCCGGACCTCCCAGTCGAAGATCTCGGCGCCGCCGCCGGTCAGGGACTCGAGACCGGCCTCGATCAGCTCGTCGAGGATGTCGGAGGCCGACATCCCGGAGATCGTCTCGAAGTGGTGGATCTCGGTGGCCGTGAACGCCTTGAGGGAGACGTTCGGCAGGGCCTTCTTGAGCTCGGAGAGCGAGCGCGGGTAGTAGCGCCAGGGCAGGTTGGGGTGCAGCCCGTTGACGATGTGGAGCTCGGTGAGGTTGTCGTTCTCCATCGCCTTCGCGAGGCGCACGGCCTCCTCGATGCGCATGGTGTACGCGTCCTTCTCACCCGGCTTGCGCTGGAAGGAACAGTAGGCGCAGGAGGCGGTGCAGACGTTGGTCATGTTCAGATGCCGGTTGACATTGAAGTGGACCACGTCGCCGTTCTTGCGGGTCCTGACCTCGTGGGCCAGACCGCCGAGCCAGGCGAGGTCGTCGGACTCGTACAGGGCGATGCCGTCCTCGCGGCTGAGCCGCTCACCGTCCCGGACCTTCTGCTCCAGCTCACGCTTGAGCCCCGCGTCCATACGGCCGCCTCCCTTTATCTCCGAAATCAAGCTCTGACCACCGTACTCTCAGGCCTCCTCAGGGAGGTCCCCGACCCGGTTCTCCCACTTCGTGGAGAGCACGATGGTGGTACGGGTGCGGGAGACGCCCTTGGTGCCGGAGAGCCGGCGGATCGTCTTCTCCAGGCCGTCGACGTCGTTGGCGCGGACCTTGAGCATGAACGAGTCGTCGCCGGCGATGAACCAGCAGTCCTCGATCTCGGCGAGGTCCTTGAGCCGGCGGGCCACGTCCTCGTGGTCGGCGGCGTCGGAGAGCGAGATGCCGATGAGGGCGGTGACGCCGAGGCCGAGCGAGGCGGCGTCGACGGTGGCCCGGTAGCCGGTGATGACTCCCGCCGCCTCAAGGCGGTTGATGCGGTCGGTGACGGAGGGGCCGGAGAGCCCCACGAGCCGGCCGAGCTCGGCGTACGAGGCACGGCCGTTCTCACGCAGGGCCTGGATGAGCTGCCTGTCCACGGCGTCCATAGGGAGGAACCTTCCATTGTCCAGCGATACCGCGAGTTTAGGTGTAGAATCTAAGGTACACAGGGGCGACACCCTGTGAATCTTTCAGCAGATCAACGACGATCTTTCAGGAGTGGTGTTCACCGTGTACACGATCGAGATGGCCTACGCACGCATGCGCGAGCTGCAGGACCTGGCCGACCGCTCGCGTGCCCACCAGCCGTCCGCCGCCTCGAAGCGCGCCGCGAAGAAGCGCGCCAAGAAGCGCTGATCAGCCGGGAGCTCCCCCTAGCTTCGCCGGGAGGTGCCCCCACCACCGAGCTCTCCCTCCCAACGGCGGTACAGCCCGTGCGGCACCCCTGCCGCGTCGAGCACCCGCCCGGCGACGAAGTCCACCAGATCCTGGATGTGCGTCGCCCCCGCGTAGAACGCCGGAGAGGCGGGCAGCACCACGGCGCCCGCCTCGTCCAGCGTCACCATGTGCTTGAGCGTCTGCCCGTTCAGTGGGGTCTCCCGCACCGCGACCACCAGCGGACGCCGCTCCTTCAGCGTCACGCTCGCGACCCGCTGCAGCAGGTCCTTCGAGAGTCCGAGCGCCACTCCCGCCACCGCGGCGGTCGAGGCCGGCACCACGAGCATCCCCTTCGCCGGGTACGAACCCGAGGACGGCCCCGCGGCCAGGTCACCGGCCGCCCAGTAGCGCACGTCGTCCAGGGAGCCCGCGACGTCGAAGGTGTCCGGCTTCCCGTCGGCGCCCCGCGCCAGCCAGGCCGCCAGGTCCTCGCGCCAGTGGGCGTCCCGGAAGGAGATCCCCGTCTCGTCGAGCAGCGTGAGCCGCGAGGCCCGCGACACGACGAGGTCGACGCTCTCCCCCGCGGCCAGCAGCCCCCTCAGTACGGCGGCGGCGTACGGCGTACCCGACGCCCCGGAAACCCCCACCACCCAGGGCCGACGACTCTTCTTCTCCTGCGACTCCACGACGCTGAGCCTATCCGGCCGACAAAAGCCAGGCCCGAGCGCGGCACACTCCGGACCCCGCCGCGGCCGCCGCCACGTCCCCGCCCCCGGCGCGGGAGCGCGCCGGGGCCCTCCCGTACCCGGACATCTCACCTGAGCGAGGCGCGTACGTCCCGGCCGACGCGGCGGGCGACGGTGCCGAGGAACCGGACCGCTTCGGCCACGGCCGGCAGCGGGTCCTCGCGGCTGAGCCAGGCGCGCTCGGTCTCCGACCCCGGCGGCGGGGCGGGCGGGCGGCGGCGCTCCTCGCGCAGCCATGCCAGGACCGACGGCAGGTCGAGCTGCCCCGCCACGAAGGTCCGCCCCTCGGCCTGCGGACCCCGGGGCACGTCACGGCCGGTCAGGTCGAGATGCAGGGCCCGTACGACGTCCACGCCGTCGACGGTCTCGAAGAGGCGGAACTGGGCGCCGGTCCGCGGGTTGAAGTCCACCAGCTTGTACCGCCCGTCGCGGCCGTCGTAACGCCAGTCGAGGTCCGCGACCCCGCAGTAGCCGGTCCGGCGGCACAGGTCCGCCGCCAGCTCCGCGAGGACGGGGTTGTCCAGGGTCACCGCCCGGGTCGTCACCCCGGCGTGCGGCGGCCAGGACCGCAGCTTCAGGCCGGTGAACACCACCCGGGGCTCGCCGCCGGCACCGCAGTACAGGTGGGTGATCCAGTCCTCGGCCCCTTCCCGCGGGATGTACTCCTGCACCAGGACCGGGGGGAGCGCGCCCGGCGGGAAGCGGTCGAGGAGGTCGCGCTCGTCGCGGACCGCGGTGGTGCTGCCGACCGCCGGGGTGCGCAGCCGGGTCCACGCGTCGCGGTTCTTGAGGACGACGGGGAAGCCCAGTTCCCGTCCCGCGTCCACGAGTTCGTCGCGGTCGGCGGGGGCCCGGCTGCGGGGGGAGCCGACGCCCAGTTCCTCGCAGAGGGCGTGCAGGCTCGCCTTTCCGGCCAGCCGTCGCGGCAGCCCCGGGGGGACCGGGGGCAGCAGGAAGTGCTCGGCGAGGGCGTCGGCGTGCTCGGCGATCAGGATCGCCGCCTCGTCGTCGGTCGGCACCGGGACGCACGGCGTGCCGACGGACCGCCCGACGGCGAGCAGGGCGGCGAGCAGCGCGTCCGGGTCCTCCAGGCCGGTGGTCGGCCGGACGAACGCGCGGCGCACGTGCCGGGACAGCGCGACCGGGGTGAGGCGGTCCTCGACGACGGCGTGCACGGTGACGCCCGCCCGGCCGAGGGTGCGCACCACGCCGAGCCCGCCGTGGTGCTGCGGGTACCTGCCGACCTTGGCGAGCAGCGCGGGCACCGCCGGGTCGAGAGGCGATCGTTCCGGCGCGCGCCTCACGGTTCTCCCTTCGCCCGCGCCCCGGTGGGAGGTACGGGCCGACGCCCCAGGCGCCTCTCTCATTGTCCCATAAGGCAGGAAAACAGGGGGTGTTCTAAAGTTGGTAGCGATATGTCCGCCTTGGGGAACGCTCTCCCGCTCAGCACGCCACGGCCCCTGGGAGCACTGGCCGACCGGACCGCGGCGCACGGCATGGTGCGCCACGCGGGGCCCTGCGAAGTGACCGTGATGCCGCGGCGCACCCTGTCCCACGCGAACCTGCTGGTCTTCACGGTGGACTGGGCGGGCACCGGCGTCGTCGTCAAGTACCCCAGGAACGACGGGGCTTGCGAGGCCCTCGCCCTGGAGTGGGACCATCTGCGCGGCCTCGCGGCCGACCGGCGCCTCGACCCGTGGCGACCGCTCCTGCCCGACGCCGTCGGCAGACGGCCGGAGGCCGGGCCGCCCCGCCGGCCCCTCGTGCAGACCCGGCTCCCCGGCGTCCCCGCCGGGCCGCTCCTCCCCGAGCACCCCCGTGACCTGCACCGCACCGTCACCGCCGCGCTCCGCCTGCTCGCCGACCTGCGGGGCGCGACGGGCCGCAGGGAGGCCGCCGCGGACCACACCGCCGACTGGGCGCACGACCAGCTGGCCGTCCTGGCCGACGAGATCGGCCGGGGCAGGCCGGGCGCCGGTTCGACGGCCCTGGACCCGCTGCGGCGGCGGCTCGACGAGGCCCTCGCCGGCGCCACCCTGACGCGGGGCCGGACGCACGGCGACTTCCACATCGGCAACCTCCTGCTCGACGAGGACCGCACCCGGATCACCGGCGTCTTCGACTGGGGCAACGCCCGCGCCGACGGCCCGGCCGAGATCGACGCGTGCACCTTCGTCCTCGCGACCCGCGAGACCCTCGGCGGCCCCCCGATGGGACGGCAGGTCGCCGAGGCCCTGCGCCGCGGCCGGCTCCCCGAAGCCGACCGCGCGCTGCTGTCCGCCCACGGCGTCGACCCGGACAGCGGCGCCGACCCGGCGGCGCTGCCGCTGCTGACCTGGCTCTGGCACGTGTCGGGAAACCTCCGCAAGGCCCGGCAGTTCGGCCGCAGCCGCCGCTGGCTGGGCGTCTCCGTCGCCCCCGTCCTGCGGGAGTGCGCCCGCGGCGCGGGAACGCCATGACGGGCGCACGGGACGGCCCCGAGGACCCCGCCGCCACCCGTGTGGGGTCCCGCCCGCCCGGGCGGGACCGGGCATCCGCGACGGCACCCACGGCCGCCGCCCCCACCCGCACCGCCGCCGTGCGCCGCTGGTCCGTACGCGCGGCGCTCCCCCTCTCGCTCGGCCTCTGGCTGCTCTCGCTGCGCTCCGTCCCCCTCGACCGCATGCGCGACCTCGGACTCCTCCAGGTCCTGCCCCCGCTGTTCTGGATCGCCGCGGCCCTGCTCACCTTCGGCTTCTGCCTCGCCCTGAGCGACCGCCGCACCCACAGCGCCTGGCTGACCGGCTACGTGTTCGGGCTGATCGCCCTGCTGCACGCCACGCCCACGCTGCTGTACCCGACCCTGCGCTACTCCTGGGCGTGGAAACACCTGGCGGTCGTCGACGCGATGCTGCGCCACGGCGGCGAGGTGCCGCACGCCGACAGGTTCTCCATCTACAACGACTGGCCGGGCTTCTTCCAGCTCAACGCCCTGTTCCTGCGGGCCACCGGGCTGGACTCCGCCGTCGGGTACGCCGCCTGGGCGCCCGCCTTCGCGAACGCCCTGCTGCTCGCCCCGCTGCTCCTGCTGTACCGGTCCGTGACCCGCGACCGGCGGCTCGTGTGGGGCGCCGTCTGGATCTTCTACAGCTGCTCGTGGGTGGGCCAGGACTACTTCGCGCCGCAGACCTTCGCCTTCCTGCTCTTCATGACCGTCATCGCCGTACTGTTCCGGCAGCTGCCGTCGTCGGCGCTCCCCCGCCCCGATCCGCGCCGGCGGGGCGGCTGGCCGCCCCCGCTCCTCGCGGGCGTCGTGGTGCTCGTCGCCGCGATCGTGGTCTCCCACCCCCTCACCCCGCTGATGCTGATCAGCGCGCTCACCGCCCTGTCGCTGCCGCGCCGCAACCGGCGGGTCGCCCTGCCGGTCCTCACCGCCGCGGTCGCCCTCACGGCCCTCTGGGACGCCACCGTGGCCCGGTCGTACATCTCCGTCCACATCACGAACCTCGTACGGTCCCTCGTCCAGCCCGACGAGAACGTCGCCTCGGGACTCGCCTCGACGGGCAACGCCGCTCCGGGGCAGATCCTGCTGTCCTGGATCGACCGCGGGCTGTCCGCCGCGGTCATCGTGCTGGCCGTGGCCGCGTTCGTCGTCCGCCCCTGGACCCGGCGCACCGGACTGCCCCTGCTGGCCGTGGCGCCGATCCCGCTGCTCGCCGCCAACGCCTACGGCGGCGAGATGCTCTTCCGGGCCTACCTCTTCACCCTGCCCTCCGCCGCGTTCCTGGTGGGCGCGCTGCTGCTGCCGTCCGGAGCCCGGCAGCGCGCCTCGCGCCCGCTCGTCGTCTACCCCCTGTTCCTGGCCCTGCTCGGCGGCCTGGTCTTCGGCTACTACGGCAAGGAGGCCGTGAACCGGTACACGCCCGGCGAGGTCGCCGCCGCACGCTACGTCACCGACCACGCCCCACCGGGCTCGACGATCGTCACGCTCACCTCCGACGTCCCCGGCCTCGACATGGGCTACGAGCAGCACCGCAGGATCCAGCTGGCCCACCAGAGCACCAAGGACACCGAACGCCTCGTGCGGCACCCGCTGGCCGGGGTGACCGCGTTCCTGTACGGCGCCACCGAGAAGCAGCCCGCGTACGTCGTGCTGAGCCGGGCCCAGGACATGAACGGCTACCTCACCGGGACGCTGCCCGCCGACACGTCCCAGCGGATGCGGGCCGCGATGGCGGCAGCACCGGGCTTCACCCTCGTCTACGCCGACGAGGACGCCGTGGTCTACCGCTACGTGACCCCGCCACCCGGCGGAGGCACCCCGTGACCCGGCACGGGCCCCCGGTCCCGAGGAGGCAGCCGTGACCGCGGCCCCGACGCTCCCCCGCCTGGGACTCGCCGCCTCGGGGTGGCTCGCGCTCCTCGCCACCCTGCTGCCGGAGGCGTCGCCGCTGCGGGTGGCGACCGTGACCGTGTTCCTGCTGGTCTGCCCCGGCCTCGCGGCCGTCCTCGCGCTGCGTCCCGCCGCCGCGCGCGGCATGCCCCGGTACGCGGTCCTCGAGGCCGCCCTGCTCAGTCTCGTGCTCGGCCTCGCGATGGCCACGCTCGCGGCCGTGGGGCTCTTCCTCGGCGGCGTCTTCACCGCCACCCGGGGCCTGCTCGTGCTCGCCGTGCTGACGTCCGTCCTCGCGCTGCTGCCCCGCCGCCACGGCGAGCGGGAACAGGCCGGCGAGGTGCAGTCTGGTGGAGGGGAAAGCGGGGGGAGAGGAGGTCCGTGATGGTCCCGGAGCCTGGCAGCACCGGCCGCGGCCGGCTTCCCGTCGTGGTCGTCGGAGCAGGTCCGTACGGGCTCGCCACCGCCGCCTGGCTGCGAGCCGCCGGCGTGACGACCCGTGTCTTCGGCGAGCCGATGGAGAGCTGGCGGGCCCACATGCCCGACGGCATGTACCTCAAGTCCGTCCCGAACGCCTCGTCGATCTCCACCCCCGACGGGGGCCACCGGTTCGCGGACTTCCGCACCGCCCACGACAGACGGCCGGTGGGCGACACGTATCCGATCCCGGTCGACGAGTTCATCGCGTACGGCGAGTGGTTCCAGGAGCACCGGGTGCCGGAGGTCGAGCGGACGGCCGTGCGGGACGTGCGGGCCGCGGACGGCGGGTTCGGGGTCACCCTGGACTCCGGCGAGGAGATCACCGCGGGCTCCGTGGTGGTCGCCAGCGGTCTCGTGCCGTACGCGTACCGTCCTCCCGGCCTCGCCCCGCTCTTCCCGGCGGGCCTCGCGTCCCACCCCTGCGACCACGCCGACCTCTCCACGTTCGCCGGCCGCCGGGTCGCGGTCGTCGGCGCGGGCCAGTCCGCGCTGGAGAGCGCCGCGCTGCTGTACGAGGCGGGCGCCCATCCCACGGTCATCGCCCGCACCGGGTCCCTCCTGTTCGGCGTGCCCCCGGAGACGGACCGGCCGGAGTCCCGCTCCCGGGCGACCCGACTGCTCAAACCGGCGTCCCCGCTGGGCCCCGGCTGGTCCCACGCCGCCGTCAGCCGCGGCGCGGGCGCCTACCGCCGGCTGCCGCTCCCGGTGCGCGACCACTTCCTGAAGACCGTGCTCGGCCCGTCGGGCGCCTGGTGGCTGCGGAACCGGGTGGACGGCCGCTTCCCCGTGATGTGCGGGCACCGGGTGGCCTCGGCACGGCAGGCGAACGGCGACGGGACGCTCCGTCTAGAGGTCGCCGACACGGCCGGCGGGACGGAGCTCGTGGACACCGACCACATCCTCACGGCCACGGGCTACCGCGTGAACGTGGACCGGCTCTCCCTCCTGGAGCCGACCCTGCGTCAGGCGGTCCGCACCCTGCCCGGCGGCGCGCCGGTGCTGTCGGCGGGCTTCGAGTCGTCCGTACCCGGCCTGTACTTCACCAGCCTGGCCGCGGCCCCCACGTTCGGCCCCGTCCTGCGCTTCGTCTGCGGTACGGACTTCGCCGCCCGCCGGGTGGCGGGATCGGTCGCGGGCGGACCGCGGTGACCCGAAGCGGCACCCGCCGGTCCCGGGGGCGGCCGGCGGCGCTGACGCTGGCCACCGCCCTCCTCGCGCTCACCGCCTGCGGCGGCCCGGCCGGCGGCGACGAACCGCCGCCCCCGCCCACCACCGCCGTCTCCGGCCCCGCGACGCCGGGACCGTGGCGGGTCGTCCTCGACGACGAGTTCGACGGCTCGACCCTGGACTCCGCCCTCTGGGCCACCTGCTACGACTGGAACAAGGACGGCTGCACCATCAGCAGCAACGACGAGTCCGAGTGGTACCTGCCGAGCCAGGTCTCGGTGAGCGACGGCCGTCTCACCCTCACCGCCCAGCGCCGCGCCACGCGCGGGAGCGACCACAAGACCTACCCCTGGCGGTCCGGCATGATCTCCACCGGACGCGACCAGTGGTACGGCGAACCCCGCCGCACCTTCACCTACGGCTACTTCGAGGCCTCGATCCGCATCCCGGCCGAAGCCGGCATGTTCCCCGCGTTCTGGATGATGCCCGCCTCCCGCTTCACCCCGCCGGAGATCGACATCATGGAGTTCCTCGACTCCACGACCCGGGTCAGCATGTACGTCCACTGGCGCGAGCCCGGCGGCGAGCGGGCCCGCCAGCGCGGCACCTACGGGCCCTCCGACTTCGCCGGACGCTTCCACGTGTTCGGCCTCCTCTGGGAGCCCGACGCCCTCGTCTGGTACGTCGACGGCGTCGAACGCTTCCGCGTGACCGACCCCGACCGGATCCCGGACGTCCCCATGGAGGTGCTGATCAACCTGGCCGTCGGCGTGCCCAAGGAACCGCCCGCCGGCGTGGACCGGGCCCGCATGCAGGTGGACTGGGTACGGGTCTGGCAGAAGTGAGTCGGCGTCAGAGCGTTTCCGCACGCTGGACGGTCGACGTCAGGGCAGCGCCTTGTACGGCACGTTCAGCCGCTCTCTCGTCCGCCGGTACGCCCGCCAGCCCCGGGTCCTGACCCCCTCGGGGAACGGCGCGACCGGCGCCCCGGCGCCGCTCGTCCACTCCCGGAACCGCTCCCGGCCCATGTCGGCCCGCACCATCAGCCGGGCGATGCGCCAGGGATCGTCACCCACCGAACTGAACGCGTCGCGCACCGCCGCCGCCGACGTCCACCCGGCCGCCCGCACCTGCGCGCGCACCGCGCGGCTCGAATACCCGTGCGGGTACGCGAAGGCGGTCACCGGATGCCCCAGCACGTCCTCCAACTCCCGCACGCACCCCGCCACTTCCTCCCGCAGCCGACCGGCCCTAAGGACGTCGAGCTGCGGATGCGTCCGGGTGTGCCCGCCGATCTCCACCCCGGCCGCGTCGAGTTCCGCGAGCTGGCCCCGGCTCAGCATCCGCGACCCCGGCGGGAACGGTCCGCCCGCCGCGCCGCCGACCGGACCACCGGTGGTGACGTACAGCGTCGCGGGCATCCCCCACCGTACGAGCAGCGGCAGCACGGTCGCCCGGAAGTCCGCGAACCCGTCGTCGAACGTCAGCACCGCCGCCCGCTCGGGCAGCGGCGCCCCACCCCGCTGCGCGGCCACCAGCGCCCGCAGCGGCACGATCCGCAGACCGCTGTCCGCGATCATGCCCAGCTGCTCGGCGAACGTCCGCGGGCTGACCGTGAACGGCGCGATCCACGACGGCGGATCGACCGCCACCGAGTGGTAGAGGAACACCGGCACGGCGGCCCCGGGCCCGTCCAGCCCGGCGGACCCCACGCCCACCACCCCCTTCCGGCGCCCCGGCACGGCGGCCACGGGCCCCTCCCGGCCGCCCGGCACGGCGGCCACCCGTCCCCCCGGGCCGCCCGACATGGCGGTCATACGGCCTTCCCCGTCCCCCGGCACAGCGGTCACAGGGCCCTCCCCGCCACCCGGCACAGGAGTCACACGGCGCTCCCCGCCACCCGGTCCGGCGGGCGCACGCCCCGTCCTGTCGCCCGGTGCCGTGTTCACGGCCGCCCCCTGCCCGCCGCGGCCGGCCGGGGTGCCGAAGGCCGCGACTCCGGGAGGGCGGTCGGCCGGGGGGAGGGAGCGGGGCGGTGGGCGCGGCCCACCGCGTAGCCGGCGACGGTGGCCCCGACGCCGCCGGCGAGGGCGCCGGCCGTGCGGAGGCCGGCCGGACGGCCGGGCCGCAGGGCGCGGGCGAAGGCCCGGGGAATGGTCGAGCGGAGGTAGGCGCGTTCGCTGGAGAGGGCGGTGCGGGTGCCGCCGAGCCGGGCGACCTGCGCCTTGGAGAGGCCTTCCGCGTAGCAGCGGGAGACGAAGTACGCCCAGCCGGCGCGGGCGGCGGGCACCCGGTGGCGGACGGCGGCGGCGGGCTCGTGGAGCAGGACGGCGCCGGGGCGGCGGGCCGCGATGCGCAGGCAGAGCTCGGTCTCCTCGCAGCCCAGCGGCCGGGTGCCGACGCGGCCGAGGTCGGCGCGGAAGCCTCCGGCGGCGACGACCTCGGCGCGCCGGAAGGACATGTTGGCGCCGATGAAGTTGCGTACGGGCGCGAGGTGCCGGGGCAGGCCCCGGTACGAGCAGCCGACGACCCAGTCGAACTCGGGCGGGAACCACGCCGGCCGCCGGGTCGCCCACCATGGCCGGACGAGGCCGCCGACGCCCGCGACGTCGGGGTCGGCGTACCGGGCGAGGAGCCCCTCGGACCAGTCCGGCTCGGCGGCCGCGTCGTCGTCGAGGAAGGCGACGACCTCGCAACGGGCGGCTTCGACGCCGGTGTTGCGGCCGTCCGACAGGCCCTGGCGGCCGGTGTTCGCGAGGACCCGTACCCCGGTGAAGGCGGTGGTCGCCCGCTCGTACAGCTCGGGGCAGTGGTCGACGACGAGGACGATCTCGTCGACGGGGTGCCGCTGGGCGCGCAGCGACCCGATGGCCGCCCGCA
Source organism: Streptomyces sp. LMG1-1-1.1 (assembly GCF_040815545.1). Classification (NCBI taxonomy): domain Bacteria; kingdom Bacillati; phylum Actinomycetota; class Actinomycetes; order Kitasatosporales; family Streptomycetaceae; genus Streptomyces; species Streptomyces sp. LMG1-1-1.1. Next base: position 55,617 of record NZ_JBFPNH010000026.1, read on the forward strand.
GGTCGTCCCACCGGTCGAGGGTGTAGGCGCAGACGACGACGGTCACGCTCGGCAGGGTGTTCACGAGGACCTCCCGGGTGCTGCCGTGAGCCAGCGGGAACGCCAGATCAGCAGGGGGGCGGCGAGCAGGGACATCGTCACCAGCCAGGCGACGCCGGCCCCGGTGATCCCCATGACCGGCAGCAGCAGCTTGGTGAGCCCGAGTACGAGCACGCACATCGCGATCTGCAGGCCGACCGCCCAGCGCAGCCGCCGCCGGGCCCGCGCCAGGTCGATGGCGATGCTGACGACGATGTTCGGCAGCGCGGAAAGGGCCAGGAGCCGCAGCAGCGTGGTCCCGTGCTCGGCGTACTCGGCCCCGAACACGTACAGGATCTGCGGTGCGAGCGCCACGACGAGGAAGACCGCGGACCCGAGCAGCAGCGCCGTGTGCCGCAGCACCTTCACCGCGTGCTCGACCAGCCGCCCGGGGCTCCGCACGGCCTCCACGACCAGCGAGCTGCCCAGGTTGCGGGCCACCAGGTACAGCACGTACCCGACGATCCACGCCAGGGAGAAGTACGCGCTCTGCTCGGCCCCCAGCCCGTTCAGGACGATCAGCGGGACCAGCGTGTACGCGGCCATCCGGAACAGCGAGCCGAGGTAGTCGGCGGACGCGTACCGCAGCGCCCCGGTCGGGCGCTCCGCCGCCGTCGACGACCGCACGTGCTGCGGCACCGCCCTGCGCAGCAGGACGAAGTTGGTGAGGAGGAGCGACACCGCCAGTGCTCCCGCCCAGGACAGCAGGATGCCGGAGTGCAGGGCCAGCGCCGCGCCCACGCCGAGCAGGCCGATCTTCACGCACGCGAAGACCACGTTCTCGGCCACCACCCATCCGGGCCGCCGCACCGCCGTCAGCGCGCCGTCCTGCATCACGAACACCGCGTATCCGGCGGTGGCCGCGACGAAGCAGCCGGCGGTCACCGGCGTCAGCAGGAAGTCCAGTTCGGGGGCGACGACGGGCACCAGCATCAGGAACCCGAGGGCGGCGAGCGTGCTGACGGCCGTGCTCACCGCGTAACAGGTGAGGATCATGCGACGGGTGTGGTGCCCGGCCGAGGGCACGAACCGGACCAGGAAGTCGGCCAGGTTGAGCTGCCCCACGCCCGCGAGCAGCAGCGTCACGGACAGCGCGGAGTAACTGAGGCCCACCAACTTGTCGTCGTACCAGTGCGCGGCCATGACCCAGAAGAGGGACCCCAGGCCGGCGCTCACGAGCGAACTCACCGCGAGGAGGTGCCCGTTGCGAAGGAGCGGGTCCCGGGAGAGCAGCACCCGGACGCCCGACCGCAGCACCGCCTCGAACGACCGCCGCCCTTGGGGAGCGGGCCCCTCCCCTCCGGCCGCCTGCGATGTCCCCACGTGCCGCGGGGCCTGGGTGGTGCGGGTGGCACGGAACGCGGACACCGAGGGTCCCCGCCGTGACGGCTGCCCGGTCATCTTGCTCCGCCCCGCCTCCGTGTGCCGGGGTGGGCGGGGACGCCGCGGGCACCCCGCCTCCGTGTCCCGGGGTGGGCGCGGACGCCGCGGGCGCGACCACCGGAGCCGAAAAGCCAGAGGGCGGGGGCGGGGGCGCTCCGGCCGTGTCCGGCCCGTCGGCGCAGCCGCCGCTCCTCACGCCTGCTGCGCAGGTAGCCGAACGGCCCGTAGAGCAGGCCGCGCAGCTCCAGCCGGGCGATCCGGGACGAGGCGACCTCCGTGGCCGTGTCGAGTGGTCCGGTGTCGATCCCGGTGTCGACTCCGGCTCGTCCCCGGCTCCTGGCCAGCGCGTACCGCACGCCGCCGGGAAGTCGGCGCAGCAGCGCGGGCAGCATGCGCGGTTCGTGGACGAGTGCCCCGGCCAGGTAGGCGCCGAAGCCCGCGCCGTAGCCGAACGCCTGCGCTTCGAGCGCCTCGGGGGTGCGCCGGTGCCGGTGCCAGACGATGGCGCCCGGCTCGTAGGCGAGGGAACGGCCCCGGGCCAGCACCCGGAAGAACGACAGCAGGTCGTCACCGCCGTGCGCGGGCGTGCCCACTCCGGTGGCGGGGTCGAAACCGCCGAGTTCGCGCAGCAGGTCCGTACGGAAGGCCATGTTCGCGCCGGACCCGAACCGGCCCGCCGTGAACGGGAACAGCGGGTCCTCCGGCGGCGCGCGCAGCGACCAGGTCCGCGGGGCGTACCCCTTCGCGAACGCGCCGTGCCGCTCCAGCGCGACCTGCGCCTCGGTGTCCAGCTCGGCGGGGACGATGAGGCCGGTGACGCAGCCGGTACGGGCGTCGGCGAGGAAGGGCGCGGCGAGCGCGGTCAGCCATCCGGGGTCGACGAGCGTGTCGTCGTCCGTGAAGGCGGCGATGCGGCCCCGGGCCGCGGCCAGGCCCCGGTTGTGCGCCCGGGCGAGGCCGGGCACCGGCTCGCGCAGGTAGCGGACGACGGGCCGCCGCTTCCGTGCGGTCCCGCGGCGGTCCCGGAGCCGACCGTACTCCCGCCTGATCAACTTCTCGGTGGACGCGTCCGACGGGGCGTTGTCCACCACGATGACCTCGAACCGCGGGTACGCGAGCGCCAGCAGCGAGTCCAGGCAGTCCCTGAGCATCCCGGCGCGGTTCCGCGTCGCGACGATCACGCTGATCTCCGGAGCCTGGGCGACGGCGGGCCCGGAACGGAGGCCCGGAGCCGAGACGCCCGCGGAGGCACCCTCTGCGCCTCGAGCCATGGCGACCGCGGCAGCACCTCCGGCGCCGCCCGGAGCCTCCTCCGCGACCGGGAACTCCCTCAGTGCCGTGTCAGCGAGCGCCTGCCACAGTTCCCCGGGGCCGTGTCCGGACGCCTCGGCCATCCCCAGGGGGCGGCCGTGCAGCCGTACGAGGCCCAGTGCGCGGCCCGACGGCCCGATCCGTACCCGGCCGCCGGGGCGCCGGAAGGCTCCCGGCTCGGCGAGGTCGATCTCGACGACGGGCATCGGGACGGACGGACCGGGCGGGGCCGGGGTCACGGCGTGCTCCGCTCCCGCGGGGCGGGCGCCTTCGCGCCGGGTCGCTCGGACAGGAGGGTGCGGAGCACGCGCCGCCCGTCGGAGATCGCGTGCAGGTTGGAGCGTCCGTTGCGCCGGGGGAGTTCGAGGCTCGGGACCTCGGCGATCCGGAGTCCGGAGCGCAGGGCGTGCACGACCATCTCGGTCTCGATCTCGAAGCCGGTGGCGTGCAGGTCGAGCTGGTCGAGGAAGGTGCGGCGGAAGGCGCAGAAGCCGTAGCAGAGGTCGGTGAGCGTGGCGTCGTAGAGCCGGTTCACGAGGGCGAGCAGGGCGTGGTTGCCGAGCCGGCGGAAGCGGGTGATGTCGAGGGAGCCGCCGCCTTCGACGAAACGGGAGCCCTTGACGAAGTCGTACCCGTTCTCCAGGAAGTGCACGAAGTGCGGGATCTCGGCGGGGGACATGCTGCCGTCGGCGTCCATCATCACGATGTAGTCGCCGCGCGCCGCGAGGAAGCCGGTGCGCAGCGCGTTCCCCTTGCCCTTCCCGCTCTGCGGGATGCTGCGGACCGCGGGCAGGATCTGGGTCGCCACGCGGACCGTGGCGTCGTAGGAGTCGCCGTCGATCAGGAGGACTTCGCCGACGCAGTCCGGGATCTGTTCGAACACCCAGGGGATGTTGCGCGCCTCGTTGAGCGCCGGGACGACCAGGCTCACCGCGAGCCGGGTCGGCGCCCTGTCCTCGGCGCGCCGCATCGGGTGCGGCGGCGGGTCGGTGGAGCGGCGGATGGGGTGGTCCTCGGGCCGGGAGCCGGTGCTCTGCGGCAGGGTCGGGTAAGTGGTCATGATGGCTCCGGGTCGAATCGGTGCACGGTCGTGCCGTGCTGCGGAGGCCGTCCGCCGGACGTGGCGCCCGGCGGGTTCCCCCTGCCGATGGCGCCGTACGTTTACGACGTATATGTACACTTTATCCCTGGATGTTCAGCGGTCAAGGCGGGCACATGCCGATCGAGAAGGACCCCGCGCGGGGGCGGCGGGCACCGGCCCGCCGCGCCGGCGACCACGGCCGCTACGGCCGGCTGAGCCGGGAGCGCGTGCTGGCCACCGCCCTGGAACTGGTCGACCGCGAGGGACTGTCCGCCCTGAGCATGCGCAGGACCGGCGCCGAGCTCGGCGTGGAGGCCATGGCGCTGTACCGGTACGCGGCGGGGAAGGACGCGCTGCTCGACGGTCTGGTCGAGGCCCTCTACACCGAACTGGAGGAACGGCTCGCCGCCTCCCCCGAGGCACCCGAATGGCGGGACGAGCTGCACCGGATCGCCGCCGAGACCTACGGGGTCGCCCTCGCGCACCCCCACGTGGCGCCGCTCCTGGCGACCCGCATGCTGGCGGTCCCGCTGGCCCGCCGCCCGCTCGCCGTCCTCCGGGGCCACGAGCGCATCCTGGCCGTGCTCGGCCGGGCGGGCCTCGGCGAGGACGCGACCGTCATGGCCTTCCGGGCCGTCACCGGCTGGATCCTCGGCTACATCCTGGGCGACCTGCGCGCGATGGTCGACAACCCCGACGAGCCCGACCCGGCGTTCCGCCTCGGTCTCCACCGCATGCCGGCCCGCGAACTCCCCCGCCTCCGCGACGCCGCCCCGACCCTCGCCGACCACGGCGGCCCGACCGGCCTGGCCACCGGCCTGGACGCCCTCCTCGACGGCTTCACCCCGGGCCCCTGAGGCGCCGACCCCTCAGGGCCGGCCCGCCGTCAGATCGAGAGCCCCCGCACGAGCAGGTCGAGCAGCGCGCACACGAACAGACTGATCCCGATGAACCCGTTCGTCGTGAAGAAGGCACGGTTCAGCCGCGACAGGTCGTGCGGCTTGACGATCGAGTGCTCGTACCCGAAGGCCGCCACCACGATCACGAGACCGACCCAGAAGAACGTCCCGGCGTCCGTGGCCACCGCGTACCAGACGAGCAGCCCCGTCGTCACGACCGCCGACGCCCTCGCGCCCCACAGCGCCGCCGGCACCCCGAAGCGCGCCGGTACCGACATCACCCCGTGCGCCCGGTCGGCCTGCACGTCCTGACAGGCGAAGATCAGATCGAACCCGCCGATCCACACCCCCACCGCGAGCCCCAGGATCACCGCGTCCCACGACCACTCGCCGGTCACCGCGAGCCACGCCCCGATCGGCCCGATCGCCTGCGCGAGCCCGAGGATCGCGTGCGGGAAGTTCGTGAACCTCTTCCCGTACGGGTACACGACCATCGGGATCACCGCGAGCGGCGCCAGCGCCAGGCACAGCGGGTTCAGCAGCGCGGCCGCCCCGAGGAACACCACGACCGCGATCCCGGCCCCGACCCACGCCGACCGCACGGACACCGCCCCCGTGACCAGCTCACGGCCGGCCGTCCGCGGGTTCCGGGCGTCGATCTCCCGGTCGATGATCCGGTTGCAGGCCATCGCGAACGTCCGCAGCCCCACCATGCACACCGTCACCAGGAACAGCGTCCACCAGTGGATGTTCCGGTCGAGCTGGAACATCGCGGTGAGCGAGGCGATGTACGCGAAGGGCAGCGCGAACACCGAGTGCTCGATCATCACCAGCCGCAGGAACGCCTTGGTGCGCCCCGGCTGGGCGCCCGGTACAGCCGCCGTGGTCACAGCCCGTACTCCTTCCAGCGGCGGTCCACCAGGGCCGCCGTCGCCGGGTCGGACTCGACCATGTCGGGCCAGCCGCCGTCGCGGGTGTAGCCCTCCTCGGGGAGCTTCCTGGTGGCGTCGATGCCGGCCTTGCCGCCCCAGAACTGCTGGTAGGAGGCGTGGTCGAGGTGGTCGACCGGGCCTTCCACGACCGTCAGGTCGCGGGCGTAGTCGGTGTTGCCGAGGGCGCGCCAGGAGACCTCGTGGAGGTCGTGGACGTCGCAGTCCTTGTCGACGACGATGATCAGCTTCGTCAGGGACATCATGTGGGCGCCCCAGATGGCGTGCATGACCTTCTGGGCGTGCTTCGGGTACTTCTTGTCGATCGAGACGATCGCGCAGTTGTGGAAACCGCCCGACTCCGGCAGGTGGTAGTCGACGATGTCCGGCACGATGATCTTGAGCAGGGGCAGGAAGAACCGCTCCGTGGCCCGCCCCAGCGGCCCGTCCTCGGTCGGCGGCCGGCCGACGACGATCGACTGGAGCAGCGGGCGCTTGCGCATCGTGACGCAGTCGATCTTCAGCGCGGGGAACGGCTCCTGCGGCGTGTAGAAGCCGGTGTGGTCGCCGAAGGGCCCCTCCGGCAACGTCTCGCCGGGCTCCAGCCAGCCCTCGACGACGACCTCGGCGTGGGCCGGGACCTGGAGCGGGACGGTCTTGCAGTCGACCATCTCGATCCGCTTGCCCTGCACGAAGCCGGCGAACAGGTACTCGTCGATGTCGCCCGGCAGCGGAGCCGTCGAGGCGTACGTGACGGCCGGCGGGCAGCCGAACGCGATGGCGACCGGCAACCGCTCGCCCTTCGCCGCGGCCACCGCGTAGTGGTTCCGGCTGTCCTTGTGGATCTGCCAGTGCATGCCGATGGTGCGCTTGTCGTGCCGCTGGAGCCGGTAGAGGCCGAGGTTCCGCACGCCGGTCTCGGGGTGCTTGGTGTGGGTGAGCCCCAGGTTGAAGAAGGACCCGCCGTCCTTCGGCCACGTGAAGAGGGCCGGCAGCTTGTCGAGGTCGACGTCGTCGCCGGTGAGCACGACCTCCTGCACGGGGGCCGCATCGGACTTCACCTTCTTCGGCGGCACGTGGACCATCGCGCCCAGCTTCCCGAAGGCCTCGCGTACGCCGACGAAACCGTGCGGGAGCTCGGGCTTGAGCAGCCCGCCGATCTTCTCGCTGATCTCGCCGTACGACTTCAGGCCGAGCGCCTTGAGCAGCCGCCGGTCCGTCCCGAAGACGTTCATCGCGAGCGGCATGGCGGAGCCCTTGACGTTCTCGAAGAGGAGCGCCGGGCCTCCCGCCTTGTTCACGCGGTCGACGATCTCCCCGACCTCCAGGTACGGGTCGACTTCGGCCTTGATGCGCTTGAGGTCGCCTTCGCGCTCCAGGGCCCTGAGCAGCGAGCGGAGATCGTCGTAAGCCATAGGGGCCAGTATCCGCCACGGGCTACGCTTGGCTCGTCACCGGGGCCGTCGCAACACGCCCCGCCGCTGCTTCCAGGGGGCCGTCCCACATGCTCAGGGCACTGATGTACATCCTGCCGCTGGCGCTGACGATCTACGCGTTCATCGACTGCCTCAACACCCCCGAGGACGAGGCGAAGCACCTGCCCAAGGTCGTCTGGGTCATCATCATCCTCCTCTTCTGGATCGTCGGCCCCATCGTCTGGTTCGCCGCCGGCAAGATGCGCCGCGCCCCCGCCGGAGGCCGTACGCCCTCCGAGTGGCACCGCAACCACCGCCAGGAGTGGGTCGCCCCGGACGACAACCCCGACTTCCTGAAGTCCCTCCGCGAGGAGAACAAGAAGGACGAGTCCGTCCTCAAGGACTGGGAGGCCGACCTCCGCCGCCGCGAGGAAGAACTGAGGAAGCGCGAGCGCGGCGAGGACACGGACAGCTGATGGCGCTGCGGCAGCACGGACGGACCGAAGGGCCGGCGCGCTGATGGAGCTGCGGCTCCTGGCCACCTTCGAGAAGGTCGCCGACGTCCTCTCCTTCACGCGGGCCGCCGCCGACCTCGGCTACGCCCAGTCCAGCGTCACCGGCCAGATCCGCTCCCTGGAGTCGTCCCTCGGCGTGGAGCTCTTCGAGCGGCTCGGCAGCCGCATCCGCCTCACCGAGGCCGGCGAGCGGCTCCTCCCGTACGCCCGCCGCATGGCGGACCTCGCGGAGGAGGCCCGTACCGCCGTCGCGGCCACCGAGGAACCCTCGGGCCCGATCGCCGTCGGCACCATGGAGTCCCTCACCTCCTACCGCCTGCCGCCGCTCCTGGAGTACTTCCACCACCGCTACCCCAAGGTCCGGCTCACCCTCCGCCCCACCCTCGGCGACGAGACCCGCCAGGCCCTCCGCCAGGGCACCTACGACGTCGGCTTCCTCCTGGAGCCCGACATCGAGCACGACGGCCTGGAATCCGAGGTCCTCGCCCCCGAGCCCCTCGTCCTCGTCGCCGGCCCGGACCACCCCCTGGCCGGCCGTACGGGCCTCACCGGTGCCGACCTCGCCGGCGCCCAACTGCTCGGCACCGAACCCGGCTGCCCCTACCGCGACCTCTTCGAGCGGGAGCTCCGGGAGTGGGCACCGCCCTTCATGGAGTTCGGCACCATCGAGGCGACGAAGCGCGGCGTCGCCGCCGGCCTCGGGATCGCCCTCCTGCCCCGGGTCACCGTCTCCGAGGAGCTGGCGTCCGGGGCCCTGGTCCCGCTGGCCTGGCAGGCCCCGTTCACCCTCTTCACGCAGCTCGCGTGGCGGCGGGGGAAGCGGCTTCCCCCGCACGTCCGCCTGTTCGTCGAGCAGGCGCGCCGCCTCGTGTCCGAGCAGACCCCGCCAGCGTGACCTTCAGGCTCGCCAGCACGATCAGCGGAACCCCGAGCGCCTGCACGAGCCCGATGTGGTGCCCGTACACCGCCCAGTCCACCCCCATCGCGACCGCCGGGTAGGTGAAGGCGAGCACGGCGATCTTCGCGGTCGGCAGCTTGGCGTACGCCGCGTACATCAGCACGTACATCAGACCCGTGTGGATCAGTCCGAGGCCCACCAGCCACGCCCATCCCGCCCCGAGCCCCGCCACCGCGCCGAAGTCCGTGAACGGCAGCAGCAGCGGCATCCCCACGAGCACCTGCACCAGCGCGATCAGATGCGGCCGCACCCCGGTGATCCGCTTCGTCACGAACGTCGACAGCGCGTACAGCACGGCCGCCGCGAGCGCGAACCCGATCCCCTTCAGCGACGCCGTGTCCCCCGGCCGCACCCCGGACACCAGGACCAGCCCCACGAAGGCGACGACCAGCCACCCCAGCTTCCCGGCCGGGATCCGCTCCCTCATGAACACCGCCCCCAGCAGCACCAGGAAGAACGGCTGCGTGTGGTAGACGACGGTCGCGAGCGAGATCGAGCTGGCCTCGTACGCCTCGAACAGGAACACCCAGTTGAAGACGATGAACACCCCGCCCAGCGCCGCCATCCCCAGCTTCCGCGCCGTGAACCCGTGCCCGGTGAAGAACCCGCGCAGCAGGCTGTACGCCCCCAGCGCCAGCGCCCCGAAGAGGCACCGGAAGAACACCACCTCGAAGGGCGACGCCCCCGACTCGACGACGAACACGCCGAGCGTGCCCGACAGCACCATGGCGAGGGTGAGTTCGACGGTTCCCCTGGTCTCGTTTCTCATGCCACCGACGCTACGAGCAGCCCCCGCACCCGGTCCACGAGCCAGTGGGGCGTCCTCCCGATGACCCCGATCGGCCCGCCCGATGGGACCCGGAATAGCCCCGGGCACACCGGAGTTGGCACCGGATACCCAACGACACCGGAGCATCAGACATGACCCAGGACAGCCCGCACGGCCCGGACCGCTCGTTCCTCTTCGTCCTTGGCAGCTCCCGCGCCGACGGCAACTCCGAGCTCCTCGCCCGCGCCGCCGCCGCCCACCTCCCCTCGGACGTCCCGCAACGCTGGGTGGACCTGAACGAGCTCTCCCTGCCCGACTTCCAGGACGGCCGCCACGAATCCGCCGACCGCCGCCCCGGCGACACCGAGGAGCTCCTCCGCCGCGCCACCCTGGAAGCCACCGACGTCGTCATCGTCTCCCCCCTCTACTGGTACAGCCTCTCCGCCCAGACCAAGCGCTACCTCGACTACTGGTCCGGCTGGCTCAACGTCCCCGGCTCCGACTTCAAGACCCGCATGGCCGGCCACACCCTCTGGGGCGTCACCGCCATGGCCCACGACGAACACGAAGTCGCCGACGGCCTCGTCACCTCCCTCAGCCACTCCGCCGCCTACCTCCGCATGCACTTCGGCGGCGTCCTCAAGGGCACCGCCTCCCGCCCCGGCGACATCCACTCCGCCGACCAAGCCCTGATCCGCGCCAAGACCTTCTTCCAGCGCCCCACCCCCCTCGCCCGCTTCCCCTACGAGGAAGCCGACGCCGTTGCGTGAGGACGACCTCCGCCCCGCGCGCCCGCAACTGCGGATCGCTGGCGTCACGGTGATCGCGGCCGCCGTCACCCTGCTGGGCGGCGGCGCCTACGCGGTCATCACGAGCCTCGGCCACGGCTCTGCCTCCCTCCGCGTCTCCGACGTGGAAGGGACGTGGACCGACACCTCCGACGCCTCCGCGCGCCTGGTGGTGCGCTCCCTGAGTTCGACCCGCAGGGCCCACAGCTGTCCGGAGACCTGATCCCAGGCACCCGCCTGCCCGCCGAGCGGGACCTCGCCAAGGAGTACGGGGTCGCCTAGCTGACGGTCCGCCGCGCGGCCCAGGTCCTCCGCGAGCGGGGCCTGATCCTGACCGTCCACGGCAAGGGAACGTTCGTCGCCGACCCGCTCCCGACCGACGGGGGTCGGGAGCGGGCGTGACACTCCGGCGGGGTGGCCGCCGCGACCGACACGGCCGTCCGCGCACAGCGGCTCATGGGCGGTCGTCGGGCCGATCGGAAGCCGCCGGGTGGCACGAGCACCCGCACACCAGGTAGCGGACCCCCGGCACACCGCTGTCACGCGGTGCGTGGTCGCGGCAGCGGTCGTGGCGGCCGACGACGCAGCGCGGGGAGCGGAACTCCGGCTCGGGCCGGGCTGTGAGGGCGCAGGCCAGCAGCGAGACCGTCACCGCGTCCGCGATCTCCGGCGTCACCCACCATCCGTCGCCCGCGCGGTCGCGGTGCGGGCCGTCGTGCGCCACGGCGAGGACACAGACCGACCCGCCCCACACCGGACGTACCGCCTCGGCCACGTCGAACACGGACCGGCGCGCCCCACAACGGCTCATCGGGCGCTCCCCGCGTGGATGTCGCGGTGGTCGACGTCGAGGCCGACGGTGGCGAGCCACAGCGTCCGACGGCGTTTGCGCTGGGCCGAGCGGGCGCCGGGGCCGGAGAGGTACGGGCGCACCAGGGGCGAGCGGGAGCCGTCCAGGGGCATCGCCTGTTCCCGGGCGTACGGGGAACGCCGGGCGGGGGCGCGGTGCCGGCGCGGGGCGGCGGCGGGTGGCGCCGTCGGACAGGGCCGGGGGCGATGGCGGCCGGTGGGGGGCAGGGTGAGCATGAGAAGCCAGAGGAGGAGCGGGATCCAGGCCCGACCCAGTGCGCGCGCGATAGGGTTCCGCACGTCATCAACTCCCTAATGAGTTGGTGGCCATGCCCCGGGAGGTCTAGCCACCTCGCCGGGGTCTTCTATGCCGTCACCCTAATGCGCGCTACACAGTGCTACAGAACTACGTAGCTAGATCCATCCAAACGTGTCTTAGTATGACTATCTAGTGTTGACTTATGAGCCTTGACCCGAAGTCGGGACGCCCGCTGTACAAGCAGTTGGCTGACGTGATCGCAGCGAAGATCGCAACCGGGGAGTACGCCCCCGACCGCATGGTTCCCACACCGGCTCGCCTCGCCGAGGAGTACGGGATCGCCGTACTGACCGCCCGCCGAGCCATGCGCGAGCTCGCCGGGAGCGGTCTGATCTACACCGTGCCCGGCAAAGGCTCCTACGTCATGCCCACCACTGGGGAGCACGTACAGCGCACCCCGGGTGATCGCGGCACCCCGCCGGGGAAGGCTCCCCGCATGGACCAGGAACTGGCACGGCGATGGCTGGCCACCGCGCTCGACGAGGCCCGTACCGGCCTCACGGAGGGCGGGATCCCGATCGGGGCCGCGCTGTACGGCGCCGACGGCACCCTGCTCGGGCGGGGGCATAACCGGCGGGTGCAGGACGGGGACCCGTCGGCGCACGGGGAGACCGCCGCGTTCCGGGCGGCCGGGCGGCAGCGCTCGTATCGGGGGACGACGATGGTGACGACGCTGTCGCCGTGCTGGTACTGCTCGGGGCTGGTGCGGCAGTTCGGGATCTCGCGGGTGGTGGTCGGGGAGGCGGAGACGTTCTTCGGCGGGCACGAGTGGCTGGCGGAGCACGGGGTCGAGGTCGTGGTGCTCGACGATCCCGCATGCGTCGAGCTGATGCGGGAGTTCATCGAGCGGGAGCCCGCGCTGTGGAACGAGGACATCGGCGATGAGTGAGGCGAGCCTGCCGACGATCGACCTGGCGCGTGACCCGGCCCCGCAGCTGCCGGCGGTCGACCGGGCCCTGCGTGAGGCGGGGTTCCTGCTGGTCACGGGGCATGGGGTGGATCCGGGGCTGCGTGCCGAGATCCGGGCGGTCGCGCGCCGTTTCTTCCGTCTGCCGGCCGCGGTGAAGGAGCCGTACGCCGTGCGGGTCGGGGGGCGGGGGTGGCTGGGGCCGGGGGCGGAGGCGAACGGCTACGCGGAGGGGACGGCGACGCCGCCGGACCTGAAGGAGTCGTTGTCGTTCGCGGCGGAGGAGCCGACGGGGGACGCGGCGGTGGACGCGGAGTGGTTCCTGCCGAACACCTGGCCCGCGGAGGTGCCGGAGCTGAGGCCGCTGGTGGAGCGGTACCTGGCGGAGATGAAGGCGCTGTCGGACCGGGTGCTCGACCTGCTCGGGGAGGCGCTGGGCGAGGAGCGGGACTTCTTCACGCGGCACACGGGGCATCCGACGTTCGGGTTCAACGTGAACTGGTATCCGGGGCGGGAGCGGACGGGGGAACCGCGGCCGGGCCAGTTCCGGATCGGGCCGCACACGGACTTCGGGACGGTGACGGTCCTGGACCGGGAGGCGGGGAAGGGCGGACTGCAGGTGTTCACGGACGCCGGGGGGTGGCAGGACGCGCCGTTCGACCCGGCGGCGTTCACGGTGAACATCGGGGATCTGATGGCGGGTTGGACCGGCGGGCGGTGGCGGTCGGGCCGGCACAGGGTGCTGCCGCCGCCCGCCGACGTACCGGCGGAGGAGTTGATCTCGCTCGTGTACTTCTACGAGTGCACGCCGGGAACGACGATCCACGGCATCGAGTCGCACGGGTATCTGCGGGCCCAGCTGGACGCCATCGCCGCCGATTGACCGCCACGGGAGCGAAGCCCGACGGAGGCGGAAGCCCCGACGGAGGCGGAAGCCCCGACGGAGGCGGGGCGGGAGCGCGGCAGGAGTCGTCCTCCCGCCCCGCCCCCGCCCCGCCTCCGTCGTGGGGTCAGCGCGGCTGGCCCCAGTACAGCTTCGTCAGGCTGCCGTCGTCGAAGCGCAGGTGGAACTCGCCGGTCGACGGGCGCCAGACGCCCACGTTGTCCGGGATGCCGCCGTCCCAGTTGGCCGAGACCGGGATGTCGCCCTGCGTGCCCCAGTACAGCTTCGTGAGGCTGCCGTCGTCCATGCGGAGGTGGAACTCCCCGGTGGACGGGCGGAAGATGCCCACGTTGGCCGCCGCGCCGCCGTCCCAGTTGCCGGCGACCGGGAGGTCGCCCTGCGCGCCCCAGCCGATCTTGTGGAGGCTGCCGTCGTCGAAGCGGAGGTGGAACTCGCCGGTGGACGGGCGCCAGATGCCCACGTTGTCGGCCGCGCCGCCGTCCCAGTTGCCCGCCACGGGCAGGTCGCCCTGGGCGCCCCAGTACAGCTTCGTCAGGCTGCCGTCGTCCATGCGGAGGTGGAACTCCCCGGTGGAGGGGCGGAAGACGCCGACGTTGTCGGCCGCGCCGCCGTCCCAGTTGGCGGCCACGGGCAGGTCGCCCTGCGTGCCCCAGTACAGCTTGTGGAGGCTGCCGTCGTCGAAGCGGAGGTGGAACTCTCCCGTGGAGGGGCGGAAGACGCCGACGTTGTCGGCCGTGCCGCCGTCCCAGTTGGCGGCCACGGGCATGTCGCCGTCGCTGTCGACGGCCTTCCTGTAGCGGAGCGCCTTGTAGTCGCCGTTGGGGTGGCCGTCGATGGTGGAGGCGTTGATGGACATGCCGGTGACGTGCTTCACCGGGGTCGAGCCGAAGCTGTAGTACGAGAACTTGGTGTGCGCGGCGTCGTCCCACTTGTCGAAGAGGATGACGTGGTCGTAGTAGCTGTTGAGGACGTCGCCTGCCTTCAGCTCGCCGCGGGAGATCTCGTACGTGTCGGCGCTCTCCGCGATGCCGACGGTGTTGAGGCTGGTGGTCAGATGCCAGGCCATCGACACGTATCCGGAGCAGTCCGTGCGGTAGTACTTGCCGTCCGAGTCGGGGTACGAGGACCCCTGGTTGTACGTGATGCTCTTGCCCAGCCAGTACTTGGCGCGCTCGATGATCTCGTCACGGGTGAGGGAGCCGCCGGCGGTGGAGGCCGAGACCGTGGCGGCGGCCAGGGTCGTGGCGGTGGCGGGCGCGGCGGCCTGGGCGGGGGTCGCGACGGCCGTGGCACCGGCGAGACCGGCGAGGGCGAGGGCGGCGGCGGCGCGGACGACGGAACGCTTCATGGACACGGGTGTCTCCTGCGAGGTGGGTGGAGGGAGGGCTGATCCGCTCGGGATCACTGCGTGAGCCGTGCGCCGAGGGTCCGCAGGACCGCGGTGTCACCCCGGAGGTCGTAGGACGGGGCGGCGGACGCGGAGGCCACCTCGTCGTAGTGGAGGAGCGCGAGGACGTCGCCCCGCAGGACGGCGTAGACGTGGTTCGCCTGGTCGCCGGGGGACGACATGCCCTGGACGCCGGTCCAGCGGCGCTGCCAGGCGGTGCCGTCGGCCGACTTCGCGGTCTGCCGGACGGTCGCGTCCTGGGGCAGTGCGTTCTTCTTCTGGAGCTCCCGGCTGGTCGCCTGGCAGTCCTTCATGGCCGCGACGGTCGTGCGGTACGCGGCGGCGGCCGTGGCCTCGTCGGGGAAGGTCAGCGTGTCCTGGACGGCGAGCGTGTCGCGCGTCTCGCCGAGGAAGCCCTGCTGGTGCCAGGCGGTGGCCTTCGCGATGCTCACGCACTCGTTGAGCTGGAAGTCCCCGCTGAGGGGAAGGGACTTGACCTCGCCCATGGGCTTCCACCGCCTTCGGTCGCCGTCCGGGAGTTCGGCCGGCTTGAGCGGGGCGGGCGCGGTGGACCCGGCCGTGGGCCGCCCCGTCGCCCCGCCGGGGGGCGCGGCCGTCTCGGCGGGGGCGGACGCACGGGGCGGGGTCGCTGTGCGGGTCGGGGCGGGCGTACGCGACGGGGCAGGAGCCGTCGTCGGGGCCGCCGTCGGCGACGCGGTGGCGGGGGCGGCGGCCGGTGCCGGAGCCTGGGCGTCGGTGTCGGTCGCGGAGGCGGTGGCCTGCTGGCACACGCCGTAGACGGCGAGGGCGGCGAGGAGGCCCGCGCCGGCGAGGACGGCGTTGCGAGGGCGCCTTCTTGACATAGACATGACACAACTCCGGTCGGACGGATACGCGGATCAAGTGGGCTTCGGAGGCTCAGGCGTTCAGCCCCCTCGGCGGTGATCACCATCCTGCTGAACCCCGGCACCCCCAGGAAGACCCTTCCGCTGGCCCCAAGAGGCCATGCCCTCTTCCGTCCCCGCCCGGGCCACCGTCTCGCCCGCGAACCCGCCCGAATGGTTGAGCGAAGCCAACAGCCGGTAGATATCCTGCACTTGAGGATGTGACGGGGCGCACCTCGTGGGGAAGCAGGGGGGTGGCGGGGGGCGTGGACAGGGAGCTGTACGGCCGCGAAGCGGTCCTGCACGACGGCGGGCTCGCCGCACGGCTGGTCGGGCTGACCGGGAAGGGCACGGCGCGGGTCGCGTACGAGCACGGCGACGATCCCCCGGTGACGGTGTTCACCGGGGGACGCGGGATGGGGAAGACCGCGCTGCTGAAGGAACTCCGCAACCGGTACCGGGGGTTCACGCCGCTCGCACTGCTCGACTGCGCGGACGTGGAGCCGCCGGCCGATCACGGGCCCGGGTGGACACCGGTCACCGGGGCGCTCGCCGAGCTCGCGGTCCAGCTGGCGCCCAGGGGGACGGTCGTACGGGCCGTGCAGTTCCCCCGGCTCTCGCTCGGCCTGGTGGCCGTCGCCTCGCTGGCGTGGTCGCAGGAGGACGACGAGCGGGCGCGGCGCGACCTCCAGCGGCTGGGGCCGCTGCTCGCGACGGTCGACGCGACGCGGGGCGCCGCGGCGAACTGGGTGGGCAAGGTGCTCTCCAAGCTCGCGGCGACGTTCGCCGAGGCGACCGCGCCGCTGGCCGGGCTGCTCGCCGAGGCGACCGTGGAGACGGTGCTGGAGGAGGTCTTCAGCCGCTTCCAGCGGACCTCCGAGAGCTGGTACGGCGGCTACCGCAACGCGGGAGGGCGCGGCAAGGCCGGACTCCAGCAGCTGACGATCGACTTCGAGCAGGGCGGGGAGCGGCGGCGGGAGGCCGAGGCGTTCCTCGTCGGCGCGCTGACCGAGGACCTGTTCCGGGCCTATACGGGCCTCCGGCAGCGCGGGACGCGCATCGGGCGTCCCCTGCTCCTCCTCGACAACGCCCACGAGGCGGTGGGCCGGCAGCTCGTCGAGCCGGTCCTGCGGGCGCGGGCCGACGGGCGGCGCGACCGGATCGTCGTGCTGGCCACGTCACGGGACCGCGACTACCAGGGGATGCGCAACGCCACCCGGACCCGGCTTCCGGAGACGGCGCACCGGGCGCCGTGTCCGCGCGGGACGAGCATCGGCTCCGGCATCCTCGCCGTCGAGCTGACCCCGCTGTCGGCGGCGCAGACCCGGTCCGTGTTCGACCGGCACGACCCGGACGGCCGGACCCCGGCCGAGCTGGCCCGCGCGGTGCACCGGCTGACCGGCGGCCGGCCGCTCGGCGTGGCGCTCCTCGGCCGGGCCGCCGGGGAGGCGCCGCCGGCGCTGCGGGCCACGCTCACCCCCGGCGCGCTCCTCGACCTGACGGTGGAGCTGCGCGAGGACACCCCGCCGGTGCCCGTCGCCCCGGCCCTCCTCGCCGAGCTCCTGCCCGTGCAGCGGCCGGGGCCGTACGCGGTGCTCGCCGCCACCCACGACGAGGAGTCGGCGCGGATGCTGGCCCACGCCCGGCTCCAGGGCGAGTCCCTGGACGGGGACGTGGCCCTGCGCGTCCGCGACCGGCTGCGGGCCGAGAACTGGCCGGAGGGGCCGGGGCACTTCGTCGCCGACCCGCTGCTGCGGGCGCTGCTGCTGCACCGGCTGCGCTTCGAGGACGGCGACCATCCGCGCTACGCGGCCTGGCGGGCCGTCCACGAGACGCTGCAGAGGCATTACGGACCCGAGCCGGGCCCGTACCGGCTCCACCACGATCTGGCGCTCGGCCGGACCGAGCTCGCCGTCGTCCACCTGCGGCTGTCGTTCGCCGGTCCCGACATCCTCGGCTGGCTCGGGCAGCTGCGGTTCGTCGCCGCCGCCCCGTACCCCCGCGAGCGGCACGGGACCGGTCCCGACCCGCGCAGGGCGGTCGCGCTCGGGCAGGGTCCGGCGCCCACGCCGCCCGAGGGCCTCGACGCCGAGGGCACCGAACTCCACCTGTCCGTACGGCGTCTGCTACACGCCGTATGGCTGCTCACCGATCCGCTGGCACTGCCCGACGACGAGGTGGCCGACCGGCTGGCGCACGAGCTGCGCCGGCTGTCCGGCCGTCATCTGACGGGCAGCGGTCCGCTGTGGGACGCGGCCACCCACTGGCCGCGCGACATCCGCTCCTGGCGGGAGCTCTCGCTTCCGCCGGGCGGCGAGGACGGAGTCTGACGCGATGCTCGAACGGCTGCGCCGCCACCTCTACTGGACACCCCGCCAGAAGCTCTTCACCTGGATCGTCGTCTCCGCCGTCGTCCTCGGTCTCGGCGGTTACGCGATGTCCCGGCTCAACGACCCGGAGGACCGTTCCTGCGCGACCGGGGTCGAGCGTCCCGCCGGGAGCGACGAGTGCGTCGGCGTCAACGGCGACGGATACGACTTCCGCGTCGCCGACCTCACCGAGATCGCCGGCGCCGTCGGCCGCGAGAACGCCGCGCTCAAAGACGGCGAGTACGCCACCGTCGCCGTCCTCCTGCCGCTGACCTCCATGGACCCCGGCATGCGGACCAAGGTGCTGCACGAGATCCAGGGCGCGTACGCCTACCAGTACCGCGCCAACCACGCGTCCAACAGCGAGACCCCGAAGATCCGGCTGGTCCTCGCCAACACCGGCAAGGGCAACGCCCACTGGCGCACCACCGTCGACCGGCTCGTCGGCATGACCGAAGCCCCGCACCGGCTGCGGGCGGTGTCCGGCGTCGCCACCTCGTCCACCGAGATGCGGGAGGCGGTCACCGCCCTCACCGGAAGCGGGATCGCCGTCGTCGGCACCACCATCACCGCCGACGACATCGCGAACGGCCCCGGCGCGGCGAACCGCTACCCCGGCCTGGCCCGCGTCTCCCCCACCAACAGCGACGAGGCCAAGGCCCTCGCCCACTTCGGCCGGGTCGACGCGGCCAAGGCGCTCCTCGTCCAGGACACCCGCAGCGGCGACCACTACACCGACACCCTCAAGGCCGCCTTCTCCGCGTCCCTCAAGGGCGCGCCCTACGAGCCGCAGCTCTTCACCTCGCCCGCCGACCCGACCGAGGAAGGCACCACCGCCAACACCTTCCGCCAGATCACCCACCTGATCTGCGACACCCGCGCCGAGACCGTGTTCTTCGCCGGCCGCCACACCCAGCTGCGCCAGTTCATCAACGCCCTCGGCGCCCGCGGCTGCACCGACCGCGCCTTCACGATCCTCACCGGCGACGAGGGCTCCTACCTGGGCGCCGACGACAAGCTCGACCGCGACGCCCTCAAGGCCAAGCTCACCGTCCGGTACGCCGCCCTCGCCCACCCCGACGCCTGGAAGCCCGCCCCGGGCCGCCGGGTCCCGGCCACGGGCGGCTCCACGGTCGCCTACTCGACCTTCGTCACGGACATCGCCCGCGCCTCGAAGAAGCCCGTCGCCCTCTCCGACGGGCAGGCCATCGTCGCCTACGACGCCATGGCCACCGCCGTCCACGCCATCCGCCAGGCCACGCCCCAGGGCTCCCTGTACCCCGAGCTCGCCGACGTCGTCACCCAGTGGCCCCAGGTCAAGGGCTCCCTCCGCGTCCAGGGCGCCGGCGGCTGGATCTGCCTCGACAACTACGGCAACCCCTACAACAAGGCCGTCCCCATCGTCGAACTCGCCCTCGACGGCACCCAGCGCTTCGTCCAGATCGCCTGGCCCGAAGGCCACCCCCCGGCGACGTCCTGCCTCCCGCCGAAGAAGCCGTGACGGGAGTGACTCCGTCCCTACGGCTCCCACTTGGGCCAGGGCTCGTCGTCCCGCTCGTACAGCCCCCGCAGATGCCGCCACCGCTCGTCCGACCAGTCACGCCAGTCCGTGGGCCGACCGTCCAGCGCCGCCGCGAGCCGCTCCAGGTGCTCGTGCCACCCGGCGGCGCAGTCGAGCCGGTAGTCCCGCGTCCCCTGGAACTCGTTCGTGAAACGCAGAACGGTCGACCCGCCGCCCCCGGACCCCGGTTCCAGATGGAACCGGATCCGGCCGTGGGTGGTCGGATCGACCGTGTACTCGGCCACGTAGTCGGGATCCCAGGCCGTCACCAGCCCCGAGACCTCGGTGTCGCTGTTGAGCCAGCGGAGCCTGACCCGCCCGCCGAGCCGCGGCTCCAGCGGGTCCGCCTCGCAGAGCCAGCCCGGCAGGCCCTCGGGCGAGGCGACGGCCGCCCAGACCGCCGGCACCGGGTGCGGGAGGTCCACCACGAACCGCAGCACGTGGACGTCGCCGTCGTGGGTCTCGCACCTGCCCCGGGAGATCTCGCTCATACCTCAAGCGTGGCCCCGGGGCCGGTCGGCCGCTAGCGCAGGGCTCAGACGCCCGCGTAGGAGTGCTTGCTGCTGACGAAGATGTTGACGCCGTAGTAGTTGAAGAGGAAGCAGGCGAAGGCGATGAGCGCGATGTACGCGGCCTTGCGCCCCTTCCAGCCGGCCGTCGCGCGCGCGTGCAGGTACGCGGCGTAACCGACCCAGGTGATGAAGGACCAGACCTCCTTGGCGTCCCAGCCCCAGTAACGGCCCCACGCGTCGCCGGCCCAGATCGCGCCGGCGATGATCGTGAAGGTCCAGAGCGGGAAGACGGCCGCGTTGATCCGGTACGAGAACTTGTCGAGCGAGGCCGCCGAGGGCAGCCGCTCCAGGACGGAGCGGGCGAAGGAGCCCGGGTCGCCGCCGGTCGCGAGCTTGTTCTCGTACGAGTCGCGGAAGAGGTACAGCAGGGTGCCGACCGCGCCGATGTAGAAGACCGCGCCGCAGAAGATCGCGGTGGAGACGTGGATCCACAGCCAGTACGAGTCGAGCGCCGGGACCAGCTGGTCGCTGGGGGTCTTCAGCCAGGTGGTGGCCATGCCCAGGTCGAGCAGGACGGTCGTCACCAGGGGCAGACCGATCCAGCGGACGTTCTTCTTGGCGATGAGGAAGCCGAGGTACGCGCCGACCGCCACCGTGGAGAAGGTGGTGGAGAACTCGTACATGTTGCCCCAGGGGGCACGCTGCACGGACAGCGCGCGGGCGACCACGCCCGAGGCCTCGACCAGGAAGGCGAGGACGGTCAGCGAGACGGCGATCCGGCCGTACAGGTCGCCCTTGACCGTGCCGCCGGCCGCGCCGGGGCCGTCCGGCACGTCCCGGGTGCCGGCCGCGGATCGGGTGACGACCTGCGGCTTGTCGAGTACGGCGGTGCCACCGGCCTTCTTGACCTGGACGGTCACGGCGGGGGCCGCGGCACCGGCGGCCTGCTGCGTGAGGGCGGCGGCGGTACGGCCGACCTTGCTGCGGCTGCCGAACACCCACTCGGCGATGTGGGCGAAGAACGCCAGGGTGTAGACGGCCATCGAGGAGTAGATGAGCAGGTCGCTCATCCGCGCCAGGCTCTCGTTGGTCGTGGCGGCGAGGATCACTTGTCGGCCTCTCCAGAAGGGGCAGGGTCTTCTGCGGGTTCTTCCGCGGTTTCCGTATCCGGTACGGCTTCCGCCGTGGGCGGCGCCTGGACGGTCAGCGCGACCGCGAGGTCGCCCAGCTCCTCCGGCAGCTTGGCGGACTCGCTCCGGCCGAGGCCGGCCATCTCGACGACGGTGACGCCGTCCTCACCGCGCACGGCCCGGACCCAGATCCGGCGGCGCTGGATGAAGAGCGAACCGGTCAGTCCGGCGATGGCGGCGAGGGCGCCCGCGAGGGCCAGGCCGTTCCCCGGCTGCTGCGAGATCTGGAAGCTCGCCCACTCCTTGACGTCCTTCTCGAAGGTGATCGAGCCGGCGCCGTCGGGGAGCGTCATGGTCTCGCCGGGCAGCATGCGCTGCGCGACCCCGGTCCCCTTGTCGATCTTGAACTGCTTCATCTTGGTCGTGTTCAGCTGGTACACGTTCTGCGGCAGACCGGAGTTCACGCGCAGATCGCCGTGGTAGCCGGTGAGCGCCATGACCGGGAAGTCGAGCGCCGGGAACTGCGAGAACATCGTGCCGCTGCCGGCACCCGCGAAGGTCGGCACGAACAGGGCCGTGAAGCCGAGCTGTTCCTTCTTGCCGTTCTTGTCGCGGTAGCCGTCCATGACCTTGATGGCGCCGGTCGACGTGATGTTGTTGTCGATGGGCAGCATCGGCACGGCGCCGTGGAAGACGGTCTTGTCACGGCCGTCCTTGACGGTGACGACCGGCGCGTAGCCGTGGGCGATCAGATAGACCTTGGAGTCGCCGACCTTCAGCGGCTCGTTGACCCGGATCACGGCCTTCTTCCCCGCGCCGCCCTGCGAGTAGGTGACGTCCGCCTCGAAGGTGCGGGGGGTGCCGCGCTGCGGGCCGCCCTTCTCGTACGTGCCGTTGAAGGAGTTCAGGGTGAAGCTGAACGGCTCCAGCTCGTCGGTGCCGAACTGGGAACCGGACTTGAAGTCGTCGTACTGGGTCAGCGTGTTGGAGAAGCCGTCGCCCTCGACGATCAGCTTGCCGCCCTCGGACTTGAAGAGCTGCCCCCAGGCGAAGGCCACGAGCATCACGATCAGGGCGACGTGGAAGGCCAGGTTCCCGGCCTCGCGCAGGTAGCCCTTCTCCGCGGCGACCGCGTCACCGGCGGTGTGGGCGCGGAAGCGGCGCCCCTTGAGGACGGCGAGCGCGGCCTCGCGGACCTGCTCGGGCTCGGCCTCGGTGCGCCAGGTGGTGTACGCGGGCAGCCGGGTGAGGCGCCGGGGGGCGCCCGGCGGGCGGCTGCGGAGCTGGCCGACGAACTGCCAGGTGCGCGGCACGATGCAGCCGATGAGGGAGACGAACAGCAGGATGTAGATCGCGGAGAACCACACCGAGCTGTAGACGTCGAAGAACTGGAGCTTCTCGTACAGCGGCGTGAGGGTCGGGTGGGCCGCCTTGAACGCCTGCACCTTGAGCTCGTCCGCGCTGGTCTGCGGGACGAGGGAGCCGGGGACGGCGCCCAGGGACAGCATGAAGAGGAGGATCAGCGCGACCCGCATGGAGGTCAGCTGCCGCCAGAACCAGCGGACCCAGCCGACGACCCCGAGCGTGGGGCCGCCGATGACGGTCTCTTCCAGGGGGGCGGTCGACAGCTGGGCGCCGGCGGCTTCGTCGCCGGCGCGCTCGCTCTCCGTCGTATCGGTCTTGCTCATGGAACTCAGATCCCCACCGTGAAACCGTCTGACCAGCCCTGCATCGTGGCGACCATGCTGTCCCACGCGCCCGTGAGGAGCAGGACACCGGTGACGATCATCATGCCGCCGCCGATCCGCATGACCCACGCGTAGTGCTTCTTGACCCATCCGAACGCGCCGAGTGCCTTGCGGAACGCGATGGCCGCGAGGACGAACGGTACGCCGAGGCCGATGCAGTACGCGAAGGCGAGTACCGCGCCGCGGCCCGCGCTGGCCTGCTCCAGGGCGAGGGCGTTGACCGAGGCGAGGGTCGGGCCGATGCACGGGGTCCAGCCGATGCCGAAGAGCGCGCCGAGCAGCGGGGCGCCGATCAGGCCGGCGACGGGCTTCCGGTGGAAGCGGAACTCGCGCTGCGTGATCCACGGCATCAGGCCCATGAAGAACACGCCCATGAGGATCATGAGCACGCCGAGGACTGTGGTGAGCGTCTCGCGGTACTCCTGGAGCGTCGCGCCGAAGTAGCCGAAGAGCGCGCCGCCGGACACGAAGACGGCGGTGAAGCCGGCGACGAAGAGGACGGCGCCGGCGGTCATCCGGCCGCGGCGGCTCTCCGCGAGGTCGGTGCCGGTGACCCCGGTGACGTACGAGAGGTAGCCGGGGACGAGCGGGAGCACGCACGGCGAGAAGAAGGAGACCAGTCCGCCGAGGACCGCGATGGGGAGGGCGAGCAGCAGGGCTCCGCTGGTGACCGTCTCGTTCACGGGCTCACTTCTCCTTGAGGAGGGGCTCGATCATCGACCGGAGCTTCTTCTCGTCGAGCGCCATGAGCGAGCGGGCGGCGATCCTGCCCTCCTTGTCGAGGACGACGGTGGAGGGGATGGCCTGCGGGTTGAGGGTGCCCTTGGGGAAGCCGAAGAGGATCAGCTTGCCCTGCGGGTCGTAGAGGCTGGGGTAGGGCACCCCGTAGTCCTCTTCGAAGGCGAGGGCCGGCTGCTTGTTGGGGTCGCGGGTGTTGAGTCCGACGAACTCGACGCCCTGGCCCTGGAAGTCCTTGGCGACCTTGGCGAAGTGGGGGGCCTCGGCGCGGCAGGGGCCGCACCAGGAGCCCCAGACGTTGAGGACGACGACCTTGCCCTTGAGGTCGGCGACATCGAGCTGCTTGCCTTCGAGGGTCTCGCCGGCGAGCTCGCCGGTGGTCGCGCGCTCGCCCTTGGCGACGGTGGAGATGCCACCCGTGTTGGTCACGAAGTTGGTGTTGCCACCGCCCCCGGACTTGCCGTTGTCGTCCCCGCCGCAGGCCGAGAGCGTGAGGGCGGCGGCGGACAGCATGCCGACGGCGACCAGGGTGCGCCGGATGCGACGAGGGGCACGGCTAAGGCTCATGTGAAAAGTTTCGCATGGGCGTTTGGGGGATCTTGGGCACCCCCCTACGTGCCCGAAAAGCCCCTTGTCAACATCTTCTAAGCGGTCGGGGTGGGAGAAGCGGGCCGCAGGAAGGTGTTCCAGCCGCCGGCGGGCTGCTGTCCCACTTCCAGGGTCCGCAGCCGGTCGAGGATCTGCGGGTCCTGGACGTCGAGCCAGTCGACGAACTGCTTGAAGGAGACGAGCCGGACGTCCTTCTTTCCGGCCATTCCCTTGAGCGCGTCCTCGACGGCGTCCATGTAGATGCCGCCGTTCCACTGCTCGAAGTGGTTGCCGATGTAGAAGGGCGCGCGATTCGACTCGTACGCGCGCGTGAAGCCGCCCAGGAGTGCGTCGGTGGCCTGCTTGCGCCAGCCCGGGTAGCGGGAGGGCATGCCCTTCGTCGTGTTCTTCGACTGGTTGGCGAGCATGTTGTAGTCCATGGACAGGACCTCGAAGGAGTGCCCGGGGAAGGGCACCGCCTGCAGCGGCAGGTCCCAGATGCCCTGGCGCTTGACCGGCCACGTCTGGCGGCCGCCGGGCGAGCTGGCGTCGTAGCGCCAGCCGAGCCGCTTGGCGGTGGGGAGCAGGTTGTCCTGGCCGAGGAGGCAGGGCGTACGGCCGCCGACGAGCTCCTTGGAGTAGTCGAAGGGGAGCGGGTCGAGGTCGGTCCAGCCGCTGTTGGTCTTCCATTCGGTGACGAACTTCATCGCCTGGTCGATCTCGCTCTGCCACTGGGCCGGGGTCCAGTTTCCGACGGAGCCGGAGCCGCCGCAGAAATGCCCGTTGAAGTGCGTGCCGATCTCGTGGCCTTCGAGCCAGGCCTGCCGGACGTACTTCAGGGTGTCCTTGATGTGGGCGTCGGTGAGGTAGCCGATGTCGGACGCGCCGACGCGGTTGTTCGGCGGGCGGTAGAGGTCCTTCTTCGATTCGGGCAGGAGGTAGATCCCGGAGAGGAAGAACGTCATCGCCGCGTCGTGGTTCTTGGCCAGTTCGAGGAAGCGGGGGAAGAGGCCGTTTCCGACCTCGCCCGCGCCGTCCCAGGAGAAGATCACGAACTGCGGCGGGGTCTGGCCGGGTTCGAGCGGGACGGGGGCGTCGGGCTGGTGCGGCTGCTTGCCGGTGTCGGCGGTGGAACCGTCGCCGATGAGCCGGGCGTCGTCCTTGGTCGGGGAAGGCGTCCCCGGGTCCGCCGTGGTGTCGCCGCCCTTGCCAGGTCCGGAACGCCCCGGCTTGTCCTCGTTCTTGCCACTGCATCCGGCGATACCGATGGCCGCCGCGGCGCCGACACCCGCCCCGAGCAGCCCCCTTCGACTGATCCCGCTGATCCCGCGCATGACTACCCCATTCGCGCTGACGTATGACCTGAACGTCATCCAAACCGACAATGAGTGAGATGCAGGGAGGAACACGGAGGTTCCGGGAAATAGCACAAAAATTTCAGGGCGGTCGGGTGACATGAACATCACCGACCGCCCTGAACTGTGGACCTTCGCCACCGCGCTGTCCAGTGGGGGCACGCAGCGGGGAGCTACTGGAAGCTTCGGCGCGGGGCTCCTGCGGGGAGCTCCTGCGGGGAGCTTCCTCGGGAACTAGGCCCCGAACGCCTTCGACTTGCCCTTGACCGGCTTCGCGCCCGCGAGCAGGTGCGCCGGGACCAGGTCCCGGGCCGGCTCGCTGTACCCGACCGAGACGATCTTGTCGCCCTGGTACGTGAACGAGGTCAGCGAGGCCAGCGTGCACTGCCGCCGCCGCGGGTCGTGCCACAGCCGCCGCTTCTCCACGAAGCTGCGGACGATCCAGATCGGCAGCTGGTGGCTGACGCACACCGCCTCGTGCCCCCGGGCCGCGTCCTTCGCCGCGTCGAGCGCGCCCATCATCCGCACGACCTGCTCGACGTACGGCTCGCCCCAGGACGGCTGGAACGGGTTGGTCAGGTGCTTCCAGTTCGCCGGCTTGCGCAACGCCCCGTCGCCGACGCCGAAGGTCTTGCCCTCGAAGACGTTCGCCGCCTCGATGAGCCGCTCGTCGGTGGCCAGGTCGAGGCCGTGCGCCTTGGCGACCGGCGTCGCCGTCTCCTGCGCCCGCTCCAGCGGGGAGGCGACGACGTACGTGACGTCCCGGTCGGCCAGGTGCTCCGCGACCCGGTCCGCCATCTGACGGCCCAGCTCGGAGAGGTGGTAGCCGCCGCGGCGCCCGTAGAGGACACCGTCCGGGTTGTGCACCTCGCCGTGCCGCATCAGGTGGACGACGGTGATGTCCTGATCGCTCTTCGGGGAGCTCGTCACGTCGCTCATGCCGTCGCCTCCGCGGCGGCACGGGCGGCGGCCGGCAGGGCGGCGGCGATCCGCTCGATCGCCCGCTCGTCGTGCGCGGTCGACACGAACCACGACTCGAACGCGGACGGCGGCAGGTACACGCCGTCGGCCAGCATCGAGTGGAAGAAGGCGTTGAAGCGGAAGGCCTCCTGCTTCTTCGCGTCGTCGTAGTTCCGCACCTCGTCGGCGGTGAAGAACACCGAGAACATGTTGGACGCGGTCTGCAGCCGGTGCGCCACGCCCTCCTTCGCCAGCGCGCCCGTGACCAGGCCCTGGATCTCCGCCGAGACCGCGTCCACCGTCGCGTACGCGGCCTCGTCGAGCAGCCGCAGCTGCGCGAGACCGGCGGCGGTCGCGACCGGGTTACCCGACAGGGTGCCCGCCTGGTAGACCGGCCCGGCCGGCGCCAGGTGCCCCATGGCGTCGGCGCGACCGCCGAACGCGGCGGCCGGGAAGCCGCCGCCCATGACCTTGCCGAAGGTCATCAGGTCGGGCTTCACGCCGTCGACGCCGTACCAGCCGGCCCGGCTCGTACGGAAACCGGTCATCACCTCGTCGGAGATGTACAGCGCGCCGTTCTCCCGGCACAGGTCCGCCAGGCCCTGGTTGAAGCCCTCGGCCGGCGGCACGACGCCCATGTTGCCGGGCGAGGCCTCCGTGATGAGGCAGGCGATCTCGCCCGGGTGCGCGGCGAACGCCGCCCGGACCGCGTCCAGGTCGTTGTAGGGCAGCACGATCGTGTCGCCGGCCTGCGCGCCGGTCACGCCGGGCGTGTCCGGGAGGCCGAAGGTGGCGAGACCGGAACCGGCGGCGGCGAGCAGCGCGTCCACGTGGCCGTGGTAGCAGCCCGCGAACTTGACGACCTTGGCGCGCCCGGTGAACCCGCGGGCGAGCCGGATGGCGGACATCGTCGCCTCCGTACCGGAGGAGACCAGGCGCACCTGCTCGACCGGCTCGATCCGTGCGACGATCTCCTCGCCGAGCGCGACCTCGCCCTCGCCGGGCGTGCCGAACGACGTACCGCGGGCCACCGCGGCCTGCACCGCGGCGGTGACCTCGGGGTGCGCGTGGCCGAGAATCATCGGCCCCCACGAGCAGACCAGGTCGACGTACTCACGACCGTCCGCGTCGGTGAGGTACGGACCGGAACCGGACACCATGAACCGGGGCGTTCCGCCCACGGCCCGGAAGGCACGCACCGGTGAGTTCACGCCGCCGGGCGTCACGAGGGAAGCGCGGTCGAAAAGCGTCTGTGAGACTGGGGCTTCGTATGAATACGGCACTGTGATCCTGACCTGCGAGAACGACTTCGGGCACGACATCGGGAACGGAGGGACGGTGGTGGACATCCTCTGTATTACGCCGGGGCGCTCGCCCTCCGCGTCTGCGAAACTGGGGCGTCAGAGGGATGGCTCACGGAATCCATGGTGTCAGAGGCCACGGCGTTCTTGCGGACAGGTGTTTCACCGTACGAACGCGGGGGAGGTCACTGACACGATGATCGGGTTGCGCGGCGGGGTCGTGTTGCCGAGAAAAAGCAGTCGGGTGGAGATATGCATCGCGGTGGCGGACTGGGCGAGGGGACGGGCGACCTGGGTCCGGAGTCTGCCCGGCGCGGGAGGCACCGGCGCCGGCGGACCGAGGACCAGACCGCGTCGGGAGGCCGGCCGAAGCCGGACCCGGCTGCGGACGCACCCCCGACGACCGGAGGCCGGAGCTTGGGGGTGACGTACAAGTACTTCGGCGCGCCCGACGGCGCCACCGCGGCCCGCGTCCCGATCTCGATGCGGCCCGAGGAACTCGGCGGGGACGAGCTCGGCATGGGCGGCATGTTCACCAAGATCAAGCCGGAGACCATAGCGGCCATGGTCCTCACCGGAATCCAGGGCATGCCCCTGCACAAGGTGCCCCCGCTGGAACTGGTCGTCCTCCACCCCGACTACGCCGTCGTCAAGCTGCCGATGACCGTCGTCGACCCGCTGCGCGGGATAGGCGAGGAATCGGTCGGCGCCGCCGCCTTCATCTGGTCCACCGTCCCCGACCGCGGCGGCCCCCGCGACGCCTTCGACGTCTACCAGCTCCTCCACGAATGGCAGGACTTCTCGGTCCGCCTCCACGAGGCCGGCCACCAGCCGTACTGCCTCGTCTGGCCCTGATCCCGTACGGGCGCGCCCGACCCTGGGCCCCGTACGGTCTCGTCCGAGCGTGGGCCCCGTACGGTCTCGTCCGACCCTGAGCCCCGTACGGTCCCGCCTGCCCGCGGGCGCCGTACGGTCCCTTCAGGGTGCGGTCGTGTCCGCGCGCCGGGCGTGCTCGGCGGCGAGCTCGCGGGCGGAGGCGAGCCGGTACGGCACGTCGATGACGACGACGTTCTTCATGAACAGCAGCCGCGTCTTGAGGCGCAGCGCGCTCTGGTTGTGCAGCGGCTGCTCCCACCAGCGCCCCACCACGTACTCGGGGATCACGACCGAGATCACCCCGTCCTCCTTCCGCTCCGGCGCCTCGCGCACGTGCCGCAGGACCGGCTGGACGATCGAACGGTACGGAGAGCTGAGCACCCGCAGCGGTACGTCGATGCCGTGGGCCACCCAGGCCGCGCGGAGCACCTCCGCGTCCGCCGGGTCCTCGGCGACGGTGACGGCCGTGAGGGAGTCGGGGCGCAGGGTCTTCGCGTACGACAGCGCCCGGAGGCTGGGCGCGTTGACCGAGGCCACCAGGACGAGGACGTGGTTCTCGGCGAGGGCGTGCGGCCGCACCCCGGGGCCGACCGCGACCTCGGCGGCGACCGCGTCGTAGTGCCGCTTCACGCCCTTCATCCCGGCGTAGAGCACCGGCATCGTGACGACGACGATCCAGGCGCCGTGGGTGAACTTCGTGATGAGGACGATGACGAGCACGACCGCCGTCAGACACGCGCCGAACGCGTTGATCGCGAGGCGGCGCCGGATGCGGTGCCGGTCGGCGACCCCGGCCGGCGTGGCGAGTTCTCGCCGCCAGTGCTTGACCATCCCCGCCTGGGAAAGGGTGAAGGAGACGAAGACGCCGATGATGTACAGCTGGATGAGGCGGGTCAGCTGCGCGTCGAAGGCCACGATCAGGACGATGGCGGCGAGCGCGAGGAGGACGATGCCGTTCGAGTAGACGAGCCGGTCGCCCCGGTGGAAGAGCTGGCGGGGCGCGTAGCGGTCGCGGCCGAGGACCGAGGCGAGCATCGGGAAGCCGTTGAAGGCGGTGTTGGCCGCCAGGATCAGGACGCCCGCGGTGACGGCCTGGAGCGCGTAGAAGAGCACGTGCCAGTCGCCGAAGGTGGCCCGTCCGATCTGCGCGAGCGCGGTGGACATCGGGGTGTCGGGGGCGAGACCGAGCTCGGTGGGGTCCTCGGCGACGTGGACCTCGTAGACCATGGCGAGCACCGTGATCCCGAAGAACATGGTCACCGACAGCCCGCCCATGATCGCGAGCGTCATGGCCGCGTTGCGGCTCTTGGGCCTCGCGAACGCCGGGACGCCGTTGCTGACGGCCTCGACGCCGGTCAGCGCGGTGCAACCGGAGGCGAAGGCGCGCAGGGCCAGCAGGACGAGCGCGAACCCCGAGTAGGTGGAGACCGCGTTCACGGGCAGGTCGGCGGACTCCGCGCGGATCGTCGTCCCCGTCCCCATCCGCACCGCCGCCACGGCGAACATCAGGTAGATGACGCCGATGAAGGCGTACGTGGGGATCGCGAACCAGCGCCCCGACTCGCGCACCCCGCGCAGGTTCAGCCAGGCCAGCACGACGACGAAGAACACCGACATGGCCACGGCGTGCCCGTCGAGCGAGGGCACGGCGGAGGTGATCGCGGCGACCCCGGAGACGACCGAGACGGCGACGGTCATCACGTAGTCGATGAGCAGCGCGGAGGCGGCCGTGAGGGCCGCGCGCTGCCCGAGGTTCTCGGCGGACACCACATAGGCCCCGCCGCCGCCCGGATAGGCGTAGCAGGTCTGCCGGTAGGAGGCGACGACGACGAGCAGCAGGATCACGATGCCGACCGCCGCGTACCAGGCCAGGTGGAGCACGGCGAGGCCGCCCAGGGCGAGGATCAGCAGGATCTCCTCGGTGGCGTACGCGACCGAGGAGAGCGGGTCGCTGCAGAAGATCGGCAGGGCGACCCGCTTCGGCAGCAGGGTCTCCCCGAGCCGACCGCTGTCCAACGGCCGACCCACGAGCAGGCGTTTCGCCGCACTTCCAGCTCTCATAAGTGCTGAAGTTAGGACGAATGGTATGTAATGCGCGGAAGCCGCGCCCTAGGGGAGCCGTACGCCCCGGGGAAGCCCCCAACGAGGAAGGACCACGCGTGAGCGGAGCACGAGGAGTACGCACGGCCGGCGCACCCATGCAGATCGGCGAGGTCGCCGCACGGACCGAACTGTCCCTGCGGACCATCCGCCAGTACGAGGACAGCGGTCTCGTCGTACCGTCCGCCGCCTCCCCCGGCGGCTTCCCCCTCTACACGGACGCCGACGTCTCCCGGCTCATGGTCGTCC
Organism: Streptomyces sp. LMG1-1-1.1; assembly: GCF_040815545.1. Lineage (NCBI taxonomy): Bacteria > Bacillati > Actinomycetota > Actinomycetes > Kitasatosporales > Streptomycetaceae > Streptomyces > Streptomyces sp. LMG1-1-1.1. Next base: position 86,480 of record NZ_JBFPNH010000026.1, read on the forward strand.
GCCGCATGAAGCCCCTCGGCTTCACCCTCGACGAGACCCGCGAACTCCTCACCGCCGTCGACCGGCTCTCCGCCGACCGCGCCGGCACGGACACGGAGCTCGACCCCGACGACCGGGCCGCGCTCACCGCCCGCGTCCGCCGCTACGAGCAGGCCGCCGCCGAGCGGGTCGCCGAGCTGCGCACCCAACTCGCCCGCGCCGAGGAATTCGCCGACTCCCTCCGCACCCGCCTCACCCCGGCCTGACGCCCGGCCGGGGGCCCGCGCGGGGGACCCGGGACCCGAACCCGGCCGTCGACTTTCGACCGCCCGGCGGCCGTCAGGGCCGTAGGGCCGTCAGGCCGTGTCGTCAGGCCGTCAGCCCGTCAGGCCGTGTCGTCAGGCCGTCAGCGCTCGCGCGAGGTCGTGGAAGAAGCGCGCGTACGCGGCCGGGCTGGGCGGCGTCTCCGGGTTCCAGGGGGCGAGCCGCGCCGCGGCCGAAGCCCCGTGCGGCGGGGTGGCGTGCTCCCGGCTGTCGAAGAGGACGAGGCCGGGACGGAGTCCGGCTGCGCGGTCCCAGTCGGCGGTGAGCCAGTTGGCCCCCGGCCCGGGGCCCGGGTCGAGCAGCCGCACCCCGAGCTCCGCGAGCCGCGCCAGCTCGGGCCAGGCCTGCGGCCGGGCCAGGTGCACCTGGTCGGGACCCGCACCGGAGAGGGCGAGCACCCCGAGCCCGCTCCGGCCGGCCGCCTCCCGGAGGGCGTCCTCGGCGGCGCCGAGCCCGGACTCCTCCGGCGGGGCCGCCCCTAGTGACGCGGCCAGCGCGCCGAAGCGGTCGAGGATCGACGCGAGGGGCAGCTCGTTGCCGACGGAGAGCGCCACGAGCGGCACCCCGAGCCGCTCGGCGACCCCCTCGTCCAGCGCGTACGGGCTCTTCCCGTCGTAGGTCACGTCCACGACCACGTCCGGTCGCAGCTCCCGCAGCCGTTCCTCGTCCAGGGCCCGGCCCGGTCCGGCGTACGGGACCCCGGCCGCCGTGAGGCCGCCCGCCTTCGCCGGATCGAGCACCTCGCCGTCGTGCCCGGACCCGTAGACGGCGACCGGTGTCACCCCCAGGTCGTGAAGGGCCGCTCCGGCCCGGACGTACGCGACCACCCGCCGTGGCACGGCGGGCGCACTCGGCTCCGTACCCCTGTCGTCCGTGAATCCCCATGCCTGTGCTCCGGACATGCGGCAGCTCCCTCCCCGGCCGGATTCTCCCTCTCCCGTCACCTTGAAGCGGTTCTCCGGCCCGCACAAGAGGGCCTGCGACCGACGGGACACCACCACGACCGGCCGGGACTTCGGTCCCGAACCCCCCTGCCGAAAGTCCCCCAGGGTGGTGTTAACTGAACAGATCGGGAGGAAGCAGAAGGAATCACCGTGCCTCCGTGCACCCGCGCCACCTGCCGGGGCGCGCGGATCACGGACCACCCTCACGTCCTGGAGTGAGCCATGTCCCTGCCCGGCCAGCTGTCCGACCCCCGGGTCCTCACACTCTTCGGCGTCCTCGCCCTGTCGACGGTCGTCTGGCTGACGCTGGGCCTTCGCGCCCGCGCCCGCGACCGCCGCGGCCGGGCGAGCACCCCGCTCGAACGCGTCTGGCACCCGCAGGAGTCCGTCGCCCTCACGCCCGCCGAAGAGCACGCCTTCGGCCAGGTCGCCTCCCGCCTCTCCCCGGGCTCCCCCGGCCGCCTGCGCTGACCACCACGGAGCCCCGGACGTCACCGTCCAGGACCCCGGTCCCCCTGCCGCGGTCCCACCAGACAGGCCCGCGGCCCTACCGAGCGCACGCGCCACGGCCCTACCGAGCGCACGTGCCACGGCCCCACCAGGCGCGCGGGTCGCGGTCCTACCAGGCGCGCGGGTCGCGGCCGGTCGTCGCGAGGAGGCGGTGGAAGGCGGTGGCCCCCTCCGGCAGGTCGACGGCCTCCCCGAAGACGCTCATCTTCCGGGCCATCGGCGCCATCCGCTCCACCTCGTCCACGAGCCCCGCCACCACGGCCGGGTCCGGATCGAAGGGCCGCCCGGTGGCCCGCGCCAGGTCCCAGGCGTGCACGGTCAGATCGAGCAGCACCATGGACCCGACGGTCCTCGCGGGCAGCTCCATCGCCCCCGACGTGCCCTCCTCCGCACCGGGCGCCGCCCAGGCCTCGACCAGCTTCCCGGTCTCGGCCCCGAACCGCGCCCGCCACCCGGCCTCGGCGACCCGGTCGGGCGTCACGGAGAAGTCGGGCGTCCGCTTCGCGGCGAGGGCCTGGAAGTTCACCACGACGGAGAACAGGTGGTTGAGCAGATCGCGCACGTCGTACTCGGCGCACGGCGTGGGCGCGCCGAGCGAGGCGTCGTCCGTGCCTTCGACGAGGGGCGCGGCCTGCGCGGCGGCGGTGTTCAGCAGGTCGGCGATGCGGGGCGTGGCCTGGTTCGTCATGAGAACGACGCTAGGCGAGCATGCCCGCGCCGGTCTTGAAGAAACGCGCCATGCCGCGGCCAGGTCCCCGATCTAGCATGCGGGACATGTCCGCCTCCGCTCCCCGCCGGGACACCCGGGGCATCGTCGACCCCGCCGAGCTGCTCTCCCGTGTCCGCTTCCGCCGCCACACCCCGGCCCCGGCGCTGCAGCCCTACCTGGAGCACTACTGGCTCATCGACTGGGACCTGTCCGAGCCGTACGCGACCCACGTCGTCCCGCACCCGTCGGTGAACATCGTCTTCCAGCGGTACGGCCCACCGGGCGGCCCACCGGACGCGGCCGAGTCGTCCGCCGAGGTCTCCGGGATCGGACTCGGCCTCTTCACGCAGAAGTTGACCGGCACCGGCCGGGTCTGCGGCGTGCAGTTCCGTCCCGGCGGTTTCCGCCCCTTCGCGCCCGCGTGGCCGGTGTCGACCTGGACGGGCCGCCGGGTCCCCCTCGCCGAGGTGTTCGGGCTCGCGGACCCACCCGCTGCCGAGCCGGTCGGGGACCGGGACGCCGGTCCGATCGCCGCCGAGCCGGTCGGGGAGGAGAACCCACGTGCCGCCAAGCCGGTCGGGGACGGGGACGCCGGTACGATCGCCGCCGTCCTCACCCCCGACGCCGACCACGCGCGCGTGGCGGCGCTCGACGCCTTCCTGCTGGCCGTGGGGCCGGCCCCCGACCCGGCCGCCGAGCAGGCGATGGAGCTGGTGGAGCTGATCCGCTCGGACCGCGGTGTCCGCAAGGTGTCCCAGCTGGCCGCCGCGTCCGGCCTCTCGGCGCGCTCCCTCCAGCGGCTGTTCGCCTCCCACGTCGGCGTCGGCCCGAAGTGGGTGATCCTGCGCTACCGCATCCACGAGGCCCTGGAACGGGCCGAGTCGGCGGAGGCCGCGGACTGGGCCGGACTCGCGGCCGAGCTGGGCTACAGCGATCAGGCCCATCTCGTACGGGACTTCACGGCGACGATCGGGGTGTCGCCGACCGCGTACGCCCGCGGGTTGTCAGTGCCCTGACCTACCGTTCGGGCATGGACGACGACACCTCACGCGTACGCCTGGAGGCCTGGTCCGAGGAGGACGCGGACCTGCTGCGGGCCCTGAACTCGCCCGAGTCGACGCACCACCTCGGCGGCCCCGAGACCGAGGAGCAGCTCGCCCGGCGCCACCGTCGGTACGTGGACCTGAGCGCCGACGGCACGGGCGCGGGGCGGATGTTCCGGATCGTGCTGCTGCCCGAGGAGACCGTGGTGGGCAGCATCGGCTACTGGGCGCAGACCTGGGACGGCGTGCCGGTGTACGAGACCGGCTGGTCGGTGCTGCCGGGCTTCCAGGGCCGCGGCCTGGCGACCGCCGCCACACGCGCGGTGGTGGAGCGGGCCCGGGCCGCGGGCCGCCACCGCCACCTGCACGCCTTCCCTTCGGCGGACAACGCCGCGTCGAACGCGGTGTGCCGCAAGGCGGGGTTCGAGCTGCTCGGCGAACGGGACTTCGAGTACCCGCCGGGGCGCCCGATGCGCTGCAACGACTGGCGGGCCGACCTGGGGAAGCAGCCTCAGCAGCCCTCGCACCCCTAGCAGCCTCAGCAGCCTCAGGGGGCGTCCCCAGGAGGCGTCGCTACGAGGCGGCGTCGTCCGGCGCGGTGAGCGGCCGGGTGAAGTGGAAGGCCACGATGTCGAAGCGTTCGCGCAGGTAGAAGCGGTGGGCTCCCGTGCGGTGGGTGCCGGAGTCCAGGTTGAGCTCGTGGCAGCCGGCCGCGCGGGCGTGCGTGTCCAGGTGCGCGACGAGCGCGTGGCCGACGCCGGTCGAGCGGTCGACGGCTGCGGTCACCAGGTCGTCGACGTAGAGCTTGCGCAGCGAGCTGGTGTTGTTGACGATCCGCCAGCCGGCCGCGCCGACGCAGCGACCGCCGTCCGTGTAGGCGGCGCTGAACCGCAGGCCCTGGGGGTGTCCGGCCTCGTAGACCTCGCGGAAGAGCTCCGGGGTGAGGTGCGGGCGGAGTTCGGAGAGGACCGGCAGGAGGTCGCTCTCCAGGCGGGGGTCGCCGGGCTCGAGGTCGATGATCTTCATGCCGGGACGGTACCCCAGGTTTTTTCGGGGTTGACGGAGACGGCCTCCTCGCGGATATTTATCTGCGTAACGCAGATTATTCGCTGCGCAGCAATGACGGTAATGGCACACGTGCGCCGCGTGCCGCGCCGCCCTCCGAAAGGACACCCCATGACCGTTCTCGTCACCGGCAGCCGCGGCCGCGTCGCCACCACCCTGCTCGGCCTGCTCGACGCCGCGGGCATCAAGGCGAAAGCCGCCTCCAAGCACCCGGAGGACCTCTCCCCACCCGGCGGCGCCGAGACCGTACGCTGCGACCTCACCGATCCGGCCACCTTCGACGCCGCCCTGACCGGGATCGACTCCGTGTTCCTGTACGCCGATGCCACCCATGCCGAGGCCTTCGCCGACCGGGCGCGCGCCGCCGGCGTCGAGCACGTCGTCCTGCTGTCCTCCAGCTCCGTCCTCGCCCCGGACGCCGCCGAGAACCCCATCGCCGCCTCCCACCTCGCGGCCGAGCGCGCCCTCTCCGCCGCCGCGGCCACCGGAGCGTTCGAGGCCACCCACCTCCGGCCGGGCGCCTTCGCCACCAACGCCCTGCAATGGGCCGGCGCGCTCCGGACCGGGCAGGCACCGGCCCTCCCCCACCCGCGGACGCACGGCGATCCGATCCACGAGCGCGATGTCGCCGAGGCCGCCCTCGCGGTGCTCACCGATCCCCGGCTGCGCGGCTCCTCGTACCTGCTGACCGGCCCCGAGTCGCTGACCTTCACCGAGCAGCTGGCGATCATCGCCGAGGTGACGGGACGGCCCGCGCCCCATACCGCCGTCACCCCAGCGGAGTGGAAGCAGTCGGTCGCCGGCTTCATACCGGAAGCGTTCGCGGACGCCCTCCTCTCCTACTGGGCCTCGCACGACGGCCGGCCCGTCCCCCTGACCCGTACCGTCGAGGAGCTCACCGGCCACCCGGCCCGCCCCTTCGCCACCTGGGTCGCCGACCACGCCGAGGCCTTCCGCCCCTGACGCGCCCCGGCCACTCCGGGCCGCCACCCGACGCGCCGAGCCACCCCGAGCAACCACCCGACGCCCCGGCCACCCCGGGCCGCCCCCCGGCGCCCCGCCACCGGGCCCCTCGCCACAGCCCACACCCGGGGCGAATTCCCTGGCCGTCCGGCTCGCCCCGGTGACATCCTGTCCCCGTGAACGGACCGGAGATCCAGATCAGTTTCGCCCCCGACCTGCGGGTCTTCGTCGCCTCGGAGCGACGCTCGGGCCGCACCCCGGTGACCACCGACGGCAGCTCCTCGCTGGGCCATGTCGTGGAGTCGCTGGGGGTGCCGCTCACCGAGGCCGGACGGCTCCTGGTCGACGGCCGCCCCGTCGACACCTCGCACGTCCCGGCGGCGGGCGAGACGGTCGAGGTGGAGGGCGTGGCCCGTCCGCAGCCGGTGCCCGGCGCACCGCTCCGGTTCCTGCTCGACGTGCACCTCGGCACGCTGGCCCGGCGGCTGCGGCTGCTCGGCGTGGACGCGGCGTACGAGAGCGAGGACATCGGCGACCCCGCCCTCGCCACGCTCTCCGCGCGCGAGCGGCGCGTCATGCTCTCGCGCGACCGCGGCCTGCTGCGCCGCCGCGAACTGTGGGCGGGCGCCTACGTCTACAGCGATCGGCCGGACGACCAGCTCCGCGACGTCCTGGAGCGGTTCGCCCCGCCCCTCGCACCCTGGACGCGCTGCACCGCCTGCAACGGCGAGCTGACCGACACCGACAAGGACGCCGTCCGCGAGCGCCTCGAACAGGGCACCGAGAAGACCTACGACGTCTTCGCCCAGTGCGCGGCCTGCGGCCGGGTCTACTGGCGCGGCGCCCACCACGCCCGCCTGGAGGAGATCGTCGCCGACGCGGTACGGGAGTTCGGCGGCGCGACGACCGCCTGACCGACCGCGAGGCGGGCCGGGTGGTCGGGCCGGGCCTGGACGGGCCGAGGCGGCCCGGATCCGAGCGGGCCCGGTCGGGTCAGTCGAGCTCGCCGCCGCGCAACCGCTCGATCTGGGCGGCGCTCACCTCGACGGTGCGCCGCATGTGGGCGATGAGCAGGGCGACTTCGGCGTCGGTGTAGACGTCGAACATCGTGCCCCAGGTCCCGTTCAGCTTCCGCCACAGGGCACCGAGCTCCTCCATCCGCGCGGGTTCGAGCGCCACGAGGACCCGCCGGCGGTCCTCGGTGTCCCGCTCGCGCGTCACGTACCCGGACCGTTCGAGGCGGTCGACGAGCCGGGTCGCCGAGCCCGTGGTGAGCCCGGTCAGCTCGGCGACCCGCCCGGTGGTCACCGGGCCCTCCTCCAGGCTGAGCAGGTTCAGACACTGCACATCGGTCGGGTGGAGCCCCAGATGATCGGCGACGGCCTGGTTGAACAGGGCATAGGCGGCCATGTAGCGCCGGGCCTCCCCGAACAGCTCGGTCATGAGGGCCTCGCGCCGGGCGGAACTCTTCTGCGTCATGCAGAGATTGTACGACCCAGGAACCGCCGCATCACGGCGCTTCCGCCGTCAGATAGCGCTGCACGGTCGGCCCCAGCCAGGCGACGATCTCGTCGGTGGACATCTCGACGGCCGGCGGCAGCCTCAGCACGTAGCGGGCGAGCGCCATCCCGAGGATCTGCGAGGCGACCAGCGCCGCCCGGCGCGGGGCCTCGTCCGGGTCGGGGCAGACCCCCACGGTGACGGGCCCGAGCTGTCGGGCGAAGACGGCCTGCATGCGCGCGGCCCCGGCCTCGTTGGTGACCCCCACCCGCAGCATCCCGGTCAGGACCTCGTCCCGCTCCCAGCGCTCCAGGAAGTGGGCGACGAGGACGGCCCCGATGTGCCGCGCCAGCAGGAGTCCCAGCTCGGGGAGGTCGAGCTCGATCTCGGAGGCGGCCGCGAACAGCCCCTCCTTGTTGCCGTAGTAGCGCATGACCATCGACGGGTCGATCCCGGCGTCGCGGGCGATGGCCCGGATGGTGGCGCGCTCGTACCCGTCGGAGGCGAAGCGCTCGCGGGCGGCCTCCAGGATGGCGGCCCGGGTGGCGTCGGAGCGGCGGACGGTCGTCATACCAACGACTGTAGGCCAACGGGTGTTGACATGCCAACAGGGGTGGGCCTACCGTCGTCAACAAGCGTTGGCAAACAGCCGTTGGCCAACGAGCGTGGACCCCTTGGAGGCAGCCATGAGCACCACCACGGACACGGACGTACTCGTCGTCGGCGCCGGCCCCACCGGCCTGCTCCTCGCCGGCGACCTGGCCGCCGCCGGCATCGACGTCACCCTCGTCGAGCGCCGCCCGCACGGCCTCGGCAACCTCACCCGGGCCTTCGGCGTCCACGCCCGCACCCTGGAGCAGCTCGACGCCCGCGGCCTCGCCGACGAGCTCGTCACCACCGGCACGACCCTCACCCACGCCCGGCTCTTCGGCCGCCTCGACCTCGACCTGACCCGCCTCGCCACCCGCTTCAACCACCTGCTCGTCACCCCGCAGTACGAGGTCGAGCGCCTCCTGGAACGCCGGGCGGTAGCCGCCGGCGTCACCTTCCGGTACGACACCGAGCTCCGCGGACTGCACCAGGACGCCGACACGGTCACCGCCGACCTCACCGGCCCCGACGGCCACCTCACCCTCCGCGCCCGCCACCTGGTCGGCGCCGACGGCGTCCGCAGCGCCGTCCGCTCCGCCCTCGGCCTGCCCTTCCCCGGCCGCTCCGTGATCCGCTCCATCGTCCTCGCCGACGTCCGGCTGACCGAGGAGCCCGCCGAGTCCTTCACCGTCAGCGGCTCCGGGAAGACCTTCGGCTTCCTCGCCCCCTTCGGCGACGGCTGGTACCGGGTGATGGGCTGGGACCGCACCCGCCAGGTCCCCGACAGCGAGCCCGTCGACCTCGACGAGGTCCGCGAGATCGCCCGGCTCGCCTTCGGCACCGACTACGGCATGCACGACGCCCGCTGGATCTCCCGCTTCCACAGCGACGAGCGCCAGTCCCCCGCCTACCGCGTCGGCCGGGTCTTCCTCGCCGGCGACGCCGCCCACGTCCACTCCCCCGCCGGCGGCCAGGGCATGAACACCGGCCTCCAGGACGCCGCCAACCTCTCCTGGAAACTCGTCGCGGCCCTCCGCGGCGAGGCACCCGACACCGAGGCCCTCCTCGACAGCTACCAGTCCGAGCGGCACCCCGTCGGCGCCGCGGTACTGCGCAGCAGCGGCGCCATCGTCCGCCTCGCCATGGCCCACACCCCGCTCACCCGCACCGCCCGCTCCCTCGCCGCCCGCCTCCTCGGCGCGATCCGCCCCGCCACGAACCGAGCCATGGGCATGATCAGCGGAATCGCCATCGCGTACGCACCCACACCCGGCACCGGCCGCCCCTCAGGCCGCCGTGCACCCGACATCCACCTCCGCGAAGGACGCCTCTACGAGCTGCTCCGCCAAGGCGAGTTCGTCCTCATCACCCCGGAAGGAACACCCCCGGCCCTCCCCCCGACCGCACCCGTCACCCCCAAGCACCTCACCCGCGCCACCTGGACGGACCCGACCAAGCGCGCCACCGTCCTCATCCGCCCCGACGGCTACGTCTTCTCGGCCGACCACTGACCGGTCGCCCCTCGGAACACGCCAGAGCACGCCAGAACAGGCCACACCACACCCACACCCACACCCACACCCACACCCACGCCCACGCCCACGCCCACGCCCACGCCCACGCCCACCGACGTCAGAAGACGTACGGGTCCCCGGTGGCGAGCACCAGAACCCGGTGCCGGTCGTTCCTCGGGTTCCGGTCGGCCACCCCGTCCCGCCAGGCCGTGGTGATCTCCACCGTCAGCTCGTCCGGCATCCCCGCGGTCCGCAGATCCAGCGCCAGCTCCCCGACGCCCCCCACGGCCCGCAGCTCGCCGGTCCGGCACGACACCACCCGGTCGCTGCTCCACAGACAGACAGGCGGCAGCTCCTGGCCACCCGCCATCGGCTCGGAGAACGCGAGCCTGACCGTCGCCTGGGAGAGATCCGAGGGCCCGTGGTTCTCACTGACCAGCCACACACCGAGCCTCCCGTCCCAGAGGGAGACATGACCGTGATGGGACAGATCCGCCTCGGGCCCGGCCTCCTGCCCCACGGCGCCGGCACTCGCCCCCGCGCCCATCACCACCGCGGCCGCGAGAGCGACCCCGAGCACACCCTTTCGCAATCCACGCATAGGCCCAAAATACCCACCTACCATCACATCTTCTGACAACCCATCAGCCCGCGTGTCCCGGGCACCCGACCCCCACCCCAGACGCCCCGCGAGCCCCCCGCACCCCGGCCCCACCTATCCTGACCGGGCGATCGACGTAATCGACCACCTGCGCGAGGAGCACGTCATGACCGGCCCCGGTACCCCCATCGCCGTCATCACCGGAGCAAGCAGCGGAATCGGCGCCGCCACCGCCAGGCAGCTGGCCGCCGCCGGCTACCGCGTGGTCCTCACCGCCCGCCGCAAGGACCGCATCGAGGCCCTCGCCGCCGAGATCAACGAGGCCGGCCACCAGGCCACCGCGTACGCCCTCGACGTCACCGACCGCGCCGCCGTCGACGAGTTCGCCGGCGCCTTCCGCACCCTCGCCGTCCTCGTCAACAACGCCGGCGGCGCCCTCGGCGCCGACCCCGTCGCCACCGGCGACCCCGCCGACTGGCGTCAGATGTACGAGGTCAACGTCATCGGCACCCTCAACGTCACCCAGGCCCTCCTCCCCGCCCTCACCGCCGGCGGCGACGGCACCGTCGTCGTCCTCTCCTCCACCGCCGGCCACTCCACCTACGAGGGCGGCGCCGGCTACGTCGCCGCCAAGAACGGCGCCCGCGTCCTCGCCGAGACCCTCCGCCTCGAAATCGTCGGCACCCCCGTCCGCGTCATCGAGATCGCCCCCGGCATGGTCAAGACCGACGAGTTCGCCACCACCCGCTTCCGCGGCGACACCGACAAAGCCGCCAAGGTCTACGCCGGCGTCTCCGCCCCCCTCACCGCCGACGACGTAGCCGACACCATCACCTGGGCCTGCACCCGCCCCCCACACGTCAACATCGACCTCCTCGTCGTCCGCCCCCGCGCCCAGGCCTCCAACACCAAGATCCACCGCGAACTCTGACGCGTCCGGGTGAGACCACCCGCCCACCGCACGGAAAACGGGGTGCCACCGAAGTGACACCCCGTTCCGTTCCGGGTCGTTCCCGAATTCAGCCCTTCACACAGATGACCTGCTTCAGCTTCGCGACGACCTCCACCAGGTCGCGCTGCTGGTCGATGACCTTCTCGATCGGCTTGTAGGCGCCCGGGATCTCGTCCACGACACCGGAGTCCTTGCGGCACTCCACGCCACGTGTCTGCTCCTCCAGGTCCCGCGTCGAGAAGCGCCGCTTGGCCTCGCTCCGGCTCATCTTCCGGCCGGCGCCGTGCGAGGCGGAGTTGAAGGACGCCGCGTTGCCCAGGCCCTTCACGATGTACGAGCCCGTGCCCATCGAGCCCGGGATGATCCCGAACTCCCCGGAGCCGGCCCGGATCGCGCCCTTACGGGTGACCAGCATGTCCATGCCCTCGTACCGCTCTTCCGCCACGTAGTTGTGGTGGCAGGAGATCACCGGGTCGAAGGTCACCCGCGCCTTGCGGAACTCCCGGCGAACGACCTCCTGGAAGAGCGCCATCATGATCGCGCGGTTGTACTTCGCGTACTCCTGCGCCCAGAAGAGATCGTGCCGGTAGGCCGCCATCTGCGGGGTGTCCGCGACGAAGACCGCCAGGTCACGGTCGACGAGGCCCTGGTTGTGCGGGAGCTTCCGCGCTTCGCCGATGTGGTACTCGGCCAGCTCCTTGCCGATGTTCCGCGACCCCGAGTGCAGCATGAGCCAGACCGCACCCGACGTGTCGATACAGAGCTCCACGAAGTGGTTTCCGCTTCCGAGCGTTCCCATCTGCTGTCGCGCCCGTTCATGACGGAACTTCACCGCGTCCGCGACCCCGTCGAACCGCGACCAGAAGTCGTCCCAGCCCGACGTCGGGAACTGGAACAGCCGCTTGGGGTCCACCTCCGTGCGGTGCATCCCGCGCCCGACGGGGATGGCCTGCTCGATCTTGGAGCGGAGTCGGGAGAGGTCGCCCGGCAGGTCGTTCGCCGTGAGGGACGTCTTGACCGCCGACATGCCGCAGCCGATGTCCACACCGACCGCCGCCGGACAGACCGCGCCCTGCATCGCGATGACGGAGCCGACCGTCGCGCCCTTGCCGTAGTGGACGTCCGGCATGACGGCGAGGCCCTTGATCCAGGGGAGCGTGGCCACGTTGCGCAGCTGCTGCATGGCGCCGCCTTCGACCGTGGAAGGATCGGCCCACATGCGGATCGGTACGTTCGCGCCGGGCACCTCTACGTACGACATACTTCCTCGATTCCCCCGAAAAGTCTGATAACGCAAAAACCGGAGCCAAAGCCCGTACAGGTGACAGCGGACCGGCATCAACAGCTGCGTGTGCGATAGACATTGTGTCCACCGGCCGGGTTCGCGCGGCAAACAGTTTTCGGGAAAGACTTCGGGAGAAGGGAGCCTGGGACCGTGCAGCGAAAGAGGTACGCCCCCGGTCGCACCGGGTCCACGGCTCGCAGCGGGTCCACGGCTCGCAGCGGGTCCACGGCCCGTACCGCCGTCGCCCTCGCCAGCGTCCTCGGGCTGGGCCTCGGGCTCGGCCTCACGGGGTGCTCGGCCGGCGCGCCCGCCGACGACATCACGGTCGACGCCAAGGCCGGCCCCGCCGCTCCCGTCGCGCCCCCCGGTCGCTACCGCACCCTCTTCGAGCCCTGCGGCTCCGTCCCCCAGGCCACCCTCAAGGACCTGCTGCCCGGCGCCGCCTCGCTGCCCGACAACGAGCGCGACAAGGCGTACCGCGGCACCGCCGCCGTCACGTACGACACCGACCGGCGCGTCGGCTGCACCTGGCGGGCCGACGGCCCGGACACCTCGCACCGGCTGACGCTCGACATCGAGCGGGTCGTCTCGTACGACACCGGCGTCAGCGACGCCGACCGCGCGCAGTCCGTCTTCACCGCCAAGCAGCTCGAAGCGGGCATCCCGCTGGCCCCGACCGCTCCCCCGTCGCCGACCGCCACGACCCCGACGCCGACACCGACGGCCACCGCGACCACGTCGACCCCGTCGGCCACCGCGACCACGTCGGCCACGTCGGCCACGGCGAAGACCGGAGCCCCGCTCACCACCTCGGGCAAGCCCCCGGCGACCAAGGCGCCTGCGACCGGCGCCACCCCGTCCGGCGCCGGCTCCGCGGACCCCACGCCGACGTCCGCCTCCACCGGCCTGGAACCGCGCCTCCTCGACGACCTCGGCGACATCGCGTACCTCGACGACGTCCTCGGCAAGGTCGGCGCGAACGGCCATCAGCGTGTCGTCAGCGTGGTCTTCCGCACATCCAACGTCATCGTGACCGTCTCCTACCGGGAGCAGACGACCGGTTCCACCGAGGCCCCCGACAGCAAGGAACTGCAGGAAAAGGCCCGGAATCTGGCCCGGCTGCTCGCCGAGCGCCTGGAGGAGTAGCCGTCCGGCTCCACCCCGTGAGCGGTCGGCGACCACGTAACGTGTCGGCGTACCCGTGACCGTCCGCCATGGCCACGGCCATGGCCGACCCCACCGGACCGTCGGCCGGACCGTACGACAAGCGACTGAAGGAACCATGCAGCGATCAGCTCCGCGACTCTCCCGCATACTCGCCTGCGCCGCCGTCCCGGTGATGCTCGTGGCCGCCGGCTGCTCCTCCGACTCCGGTGACTCCGGCAAGGGCACGGGGCAGGGCACGACGTCCGCCTCCTCGTCCGCGACCCCGTCGCCGAAGCAGTCGACGAAGACGGTCGAGCCCGCGAAGTTCGCGAAGCTGCCCGACGTCTGCAAGTCGGTGTCCGCGAAGACGACGGCGTCCCTGGTCCCCAAGGCCAAGACCAAGAACGGCACGCCGGCCGCGTCCAGCGACCTGGCCAGCCGCGGCGGCTGCTCCTGGAACGGCCTGGACGACAAGGGCGTGAAGGGTTCGCACTACCGCTGGCTCGACGTGTCCTTCTACCGCTACGAGTCGGACGCCTCGCTCGGCAGCGGCCAGGAGCGCGCACAGGAGAACCTGGCGAAGGAGGTCGCGAAGGTCCAGGAGACCCCCGGCGCCAAGAAGCTCCGCACCACGACGGCCGCCGGCATCGGCGACGAGGCGCAGGCCGTCGCCTACCAGCTGCGCAAGACGGACGAGGACTTCGTCTACGCCTCGATCGTGGCCCGCACGGGCAACGTGCTGGTCCTCCTCTCGTACAACGGTGCCGGTTACGCGGGTGCCGCCGCTCCCACGGACAAGGCCGTCATGGACGGTGCCGTGAAGGCGGCCAAGGAGGCCGTGGCGGCTGTCGCGGCGGCGAACAAGTAGTCACAGACCAGCGCATATCGGCACATTGAAGCGGAGCCCGTCCCTCCCCCGGGGGCCGGGTTTCGCGCGCATGTGCCACTCTGTGCGCGCCGGATGTCGTTTGACGGGAGGGGATCGCGGGTGGCCGCGATGCAGCTGACACGCACACACCGAATACTCATCGGCCTCGTCATCGCCGGTGCGCTGATCATCGCGGGAATCGGTTTCGCGGGCTCGTACGCCGCCGTGCGTGAGCTCGCCCTGCAGAAGGGCTTCGGCACCTTCTCGTACTTCTTCCCCATCGGCATCGACGCGGGCATCTGTGTGCTGCTCGCTCTCGACCTGCTGCTGACCTGGCTGCGGATCCCGTTCCCGCTGCTGCGTCAGACGGCCTGGGTGCTGACGGCGGCGACGATCGCCTTCAACGGGGCGGCCGCCTGGCCGGACCCGCTGGGCGTCGGCATGCACGCGGTGATCCCGGTCCTGTTCGTCGTGGCGGTCGAGGCCGCCCGGCACGCGGTGGGCCGGATCGCGGACATCACGGCCGACAAGCACATGGAGGGTGTGCGCATCACCCGCTGGCTGCTGTCGCCGGTGCCGACCTTCCGGCTGTGGCGCCGCATGAAGCTCTGGGAGCTCCGCTCGTACGAGCAGGTGATCAAGCTGGAGCAGGAGCGGCTGATCTACCAGGCCCGCCTCCAGGCCCGCTACGGCCGCGGTTGGCGTCGCAAGGCCCCGGTCGAGGCCCTCATGCCCCTGCGTCTGGCCCGCTACGGTGTCCCGCTGGCCGAAACCGCCGCCGCGGGCCTCGCGGCGGCGGGCATCGAACCCGCGGTGCTGCCGCCGCAGCCCCAGCCGGTGGCTCTGGCCCAGGCCGAGCTGCCTTCCCCGGCCCAGCCGGTGGCGACGGTGCCGCAGGCCGCCGTGCCGCAGCAGCTGCCGCACCCCGGGGTCCCGCACCCCGGTGTTCCGCACCCCGGGCTGCCGCCCGTGGAGGGAGAGCCGGTGCCGGTGAACCACGACAGCCCGTGGTTCGACACGCAGCAGGTCACCCGCGAGACGTACGAGGGCACGTACAACCCGCAGATCGTCGAGGGTCTGGAGCCCATGCCGGTCCCGGTGCCGCAGGGGCCGGAGGACGTGCCGCCGCCGGGTCCGGAGGCGTTCGTCGAGTACCCGGAGTACGTCGAGGAGCAGCCGCGGGAGCCTCGGGACGAGGAGTTCGAGGACGTCGTCTACAAGGTCCTGGAGACGTACGTGATCGAGTACGGCCAGGCCCCGAGCGAGGCCGAGCTGGCGCAGCTGGTGGCCGAGCAGTACGGCCTCCAGGAGTTCCCGCCGTCGGACATCGACCTGCTTCGGCAGGCGGTTCCGAGGGCGGAGGAGCGGGTGCAGCAGGCGCGGGCGGACGTCGACATCCCGTAGACCCGTGGGGTACGTGAAGAGGGCCGCTCCCGGAGTCCGGGGGCGGCCCTCTTCACGCGTTCACGTCACGTCACGTCACGTCACGTCATCGGCGGACGCTCGCACTCGGGCTCACGCGCCGAGCAGCTTGCGCACCCGGTCCGCGCCCACGGCGAGGAGCAGGGTGGGCAGGCGCGGCCCGGTCTCCCGGCTCACGAGGAGCTTGTAGAGCAGGGCGAAGAAGGCGCGCTGGGCGAGCTTGAGCTCGGGCGTCGGCTTGGCCTCGGCGTCGAGTCCGGCCATGAGCTTGGGGACGCCGTAGACGAGCGTGGTGAGCCCGTCGAGCGACCAGTGGGTGTCGAGGCCCTCCAGGAGGAGTCGGAGGGACTCGCGGCCCTCGTCGTCGAGGGAGCCGAGGAGTTCGGCGTCGGGCTCCTCGCGGACGATGGTGCGCTGGTCGGCCGGGACCTGGTTGGTGATCCAGTTCTCGGCGCGGTCGAGACGCGGCCGGACCTCGTCGAGCGTGGTGACCGGGTTCTCGGGGTCGAGCTCGGTCAGGATCCGCAGGGTCTGCTCGTCGTGGCCGGCGGTGATGTCCATGACCGAGGCGAGGGTGCGGTACGGCAGCGGGCGGGGCGTGCGGGGCAGCTCGCCGGCGGCCGTGCGGGCGGCGCGGGAGTGCGCTGCGGCGTCGGCGGGCAGCACGCTGCCGTCGGCGACCTTGGCCTCCAGCTTGTCCCACTCGTCGTAGAGCCGCTGGATCTCCTGGTCGAAGGCGATCTTGAACGACTGGTTGGGCTTGCGGCGGGCGTACAGCCAGCGCAGGAGCTGCGGCTCCATGATCTTCAGCGCGTCGGCCGCGGTGGGCACGCCGCCCTTCGAGGACGACATCTTGGCCATGCCGCTGATGCCGACGAAGGCGTACATGGGGCCGATGGGCTGCACGCCGTCGAAGATGTCGCGGACGATCTGGCCGCCGACGACGAACGACGAGCCGGGCGAGGAGTGGTCGACGCCGGAGGGCTCGAAGATGACGCCCTCGTACGCCCAGCGCATGGGCCAGTCGACCTTCCAGACCAGCTTGCCGCGGTTGAACTCGCTGAGCTTCACGGTCTCGGCGAAGCCGCAGTTCGTGCAGGTGTAGGCCAGCTCGGTGGTCTCGTCGTCGTACGAGGTGACCGTCGTCAGGTCCTTCTCGCACTCGCCGCAGTACGGCTTGTACGGGAAGTAGCCGGAGGCGCCGCCGGAGCCGTCGTCCTCGCTCGCCGCGCCGGAGCCCTCCTCGGCCTCCAGCTCGGCCTCGTCGAGGGGCTTCTGCGACTGCTTCTTCGGGGCCTTCTTCGTCCGGTACTGGTCGAGGATGGCGTCGATGTCGCCGCGGTGCCTCATCGCGTGCAGGATCTGCTCGCGGTAGGTGCCCGCGGTGTACTGCTCGGTCTGGCTGATCGGGTCGTACTCGACGCCCAGCTCGGCCAGCGACTCGACCATGGCGGCCTTGAAGTGCTCGGCCCAGTTGGGGTGGGGCGAGCCGGCCGGGGCCGGGACGGAGGTCAGCGGCTTGCCGATGTGCTCGGCCCAGGACCCGTCGATGCCCTCGATGCCGTTCGGCACCTTGCGGAAGCGGTCGTAGTCGTCCCACGAGATCAGGTGCCTGACCTCGTGGCCGCGGCGGCGGATCTCGTCGGCGACCAGGTGCGGGGTCATGACCTCGCGGAGGTTGCCCAGGTGGATCGGGCCGGACGGGGAGAGGCCGGAGGCGACGACGACCGGTTTGCCAGGCGCACGTCGCTCCGACTCGGCGATGACCTCGTCCGCGAAACGGGAGACCCAGTCGGTCTCGGTGCTGCTCTGAGCCACGGTCGTACGTCCTTCTTCCTGAGGGGTTCTGCCTGACAGCCCTACGAGTAGCCATTCTCCCAGACGGAACGGCGGTCTCCGAGGTTGTCCACAGGACAGCCCTCTCCAGAGTTGTCCACAGGCGGGGAAATCGCGTTGCTGTCCCATGGGACACTTGACAAGCGAATCAGACCAGACGAACTCAACAGGAACGGAAGCTCATGGCCTCGGTCCCTTCCCTCGCTTCGACCGTGCAGCAGCGCCTCGCGGACGGCCTCTCGGCGGCTCTGCCGGACGCCGCCTCCGCCGACCCGCTGCTGCGACGAAGCGACCGGGCCGACTTCCAGGCCAACGGCATCCTGGCGCTGGCCAAGCAGCTCAAGGGCAACCCGCGCGAGCTGGCGACGAAGGTCGTCGAGGCGATCCCGGCGAACGACGTCCTGAAGGAGATCGAGGTCTCCGGCCCCGGCTTCCTGAACATCACGGTCACCGACGCGGCGATCGTCGAGACCCTCGCGGCCCGTGCCGCCGACGCGCGTCTCGGCGTGCCGTTCAACGAGTCGGCCGGCACCACGGTGATCGACTACGCCCAGCCGAACGTGGCGAAGGAGATGCACGTCGGCCACCTGCGGTCCGCCGTGATCGGCGCCGCGATGGTCGAGATCCTGGAGTTCACGGGCGAGACGGTGGTCCGCCGCCACCACATCGGCGACTGGGGCACCCAGTTCGGCATGCTCATCCAGTACCTGATCGAGCACCCGCACGAGCTGGACCACAAGGCCGAGGACGGCGCGGAGGTCTCCGGCGAAGAGGCCATGTCGAACCTGAACAGGCTCTACAAGGCCTCGCGTGCCCTCTTCGACTCCGACGAGGAGTTCAAGACGCGGGCCCGCGCGCGCGTGGTCGACCTCCAGGCCGGCGACGAGGCGACGCTCGCGCTCTGGCAGCGCTTCGTCGACGAGTCGAAGATCTACTTCTACTCGGTCTTCGACAAGCTCGACATGGACATCCGCGACGGTGACGTCGTCGGCGAGTCCGGCTACAACGACATGCTGACGGAGACCTGCCGCATCCTCGAGGAGTCCGGCGTCGCCGTCCGCTCCGAGGGCGCGCTCTGCGTCTTCTTCGACGACGTGAAGGGCCCGGACGGCAACCCGACCCCGCTGATCGTCCAGAAGTCCGACGGCGGTTTCGGCTACGCGGCGACGGACCTCTCCGCGATCCGCGACCGGGTGCAGAACCTCAAGGCCTCCTCCCTGCTGTACGTGGTGGACGCCCGCCAGTCCCTGCACTTCAAGATGGTCTTCGAGACGGCCCGCCGGGCCGGCTGGCTGAACGACGAGGTCAAGGCCGTCCAGTTGGCCTTCGGCACCGTCCTCGGCAAGGACGGCAAGCCGTTCAAGACCCGTGAGGGCGAGACCGTCCGGCTGGTGGACCTGCTCGACGAGGCGGTCGACCGGGCGACGGCCGTCGTCCGCGAGAAGGCCGAGAAGGTGGGCCTGACCGAGACCGAGATCGTCGAGAACGGCCAGTTCGTCGGCATCGGCGCCGTGAAGTACGCCGACCTGTCGACGTCCGCCGCGCGCGACTACAAGTTCGACCTGGACCAGATGGTGTCGCTGAACGGCGACACGTCGGTGTACCTCCAGTACGCGTACGCGCGGATCAAGTCGATCTTCGGCAAGGCCGGCGACCGCGTCCCCGCCGCCCACCCCGAGCTGGAGCTGGCCCCGGCGGAGCGCGCGCTCGGCCTGCACCTCGACCGGTTCGCCGAGACGGTCTCCGAGGCCGCCACCGAGTACGCGCCGCACAAGCTCACCGCGTACCTGTACCAGCTCGCCTCGCTGTACACGACGTTCTACGACCAGTGCCCCGTCATCAAGCCGGAGCCGGCGAAGGAGGTCGCGGAGAACCGCCTGTTCCTCTGCGACCTGACCGCCCGCACGCTCCACCAGGGCATGGCCCTCCTCGGCATCCGGACGCCCGAGCGCCTCTGATCAACCGAGCGGCTCTGATCTACCGCGCGCCTCTGATCCCGGCGCGCCTCTGATCAACCGAAGCGAAGCCCCCGGCACGGTGTCCCGTGCCGGGGGCTTCGTCGTCACCGGAGGCTGTGCGAAGTCCGGCCCGACGCCTCGTCGATCTCCTTGTGTGCCTTCTGGAGCAGCTGCGAGGCCAGGTCCATCAGCGCGCGTGCGCCGGCGATCTCCTCGCCCACCCTCAGCTGCTCCGAGTCGGAGGGGTGCCGGTTGGCGGTGCCGCGCGCCCGGAACTCGGTCCCGTCCGTGAGCCGGACCATCGCCGCCGCCCGCGTCTGGTCGCCCTCCTCCTTGAACTCCATCTCCACATGCCATCCGACAAGCGTGTGCATCATGAGGACCACCTCCGCGAGGGACCTGTCGGCTACCCCTCCAGAGTGCGCCGTCCCCCGCACCCCCACCACTCGCCCCCGCCGCCTCCGCCCCGGGCCCCGTTGTCAGTGCCGCCCCGTAGCTTCTCGACATGGCGATGATCCCGAACCAGCTGCCCCGGCTCGCGTCCGACCCGACCGGCCGTTCCCTCGGCCTCGACCTGCCTCCCGGCGCCCTCACCGGCCCGGCGGACTCCCCGTACCTCTGGTCGGGACACGGCCCGGCGGGACCCGACGCCTGGGCCGCACTGCGCCCCGCGGCCCGTACGGCGGGCCTGCTGCCGGTCCTCCTCGGCGGGGACCGCGGCCTCGACGACTGGCAGCTGATGCCGCAGCTCATGAGCGACCCGTCCGACCACGACGCCGACGAGGTCCTCGCCGACCTCTGGGACGCCCACGCGGCCTCCCGGATGCCCGAGGACGCCCGCGACCCCCACCTGACCCACACCGTCGAGGAACCGTCCGGCCGCCGGCCCGGCTACGCCGAGATCGTCTCCCCCTTCACCGACGGCTGGCCCGGCCCGGCCCCCGCCCTGCCGCTCCACACCGACCCCGACCGCGCCGCCGCCGCCGTCGCCGAAACCCTCACGGAACCCGGCTCCTGGTTCGCCGACGCCCGCCCCGCCCTCGTCCCCGCCCGCCGCAGCGCCGACATCCCCGCCGTCATCGGCTGGACCGGCCCCCTCAACCACGACAACGACGTCGCCCGCTTCTGCGCCGTCCTCCGCTCCTGGGAAGACCGCTTCGGCGCCCGCCTCATCGCCCTCACCCCCGACCGACTCGTCCTCTCCATAGCCGCCCCACCCCTCACCACCCCCCAAGCCCAATCCATCGCCGCCGAACACCTCGCCTTCTCCCCCGACACCCTCACCCAAGGCCCCCACCCCGACCTCCCCACCTACGCCCACCACTCCCTCCTCAACGCCCCCATCTGGACCTTCTGGTGGGACTAACCCCACCCACCCCTCGGGGCCGGGTCCGGGCAGCATGGTCGACTCCGGGCAGGGCGGTGCCGAAAGCAGGGAGCTTCCGAGAAGGGCGGGGCTAAGCGGAGTGGTGCCGAGCGGCGTATTGGCGAGCGGAGTGCTGGCGAGCAGGGCGGTGCCAAGCGGGCGGCCCCGTTTCGGGCGGCCGGACGGCATCGGTCCGCCTGGGCCCGGCCCGTGCTGACCTCACCGGGTTCGCCATGGATCCGAGCCAGCCACGGACCTGGGTTGACCACGAGTCCCGGTTCACTACGGAGCCGTGTTCATCCCCGGCCCGGGGTCATCACGGGCGCGGGTTCATCACGGGCCCCAGACCAGCCGGGGCGGCTCCGGCAGAGGCCTGAGCGACGGGCCGGGTCCGGGCCGAGGGGAGCCGGGGCCTAAGGCGACGGCCCGTTCCAGGCCCGAGGGCCGGAGCCCGGTCCGCGCGCAGGCCCAGGGCCAAGGCCAGGCACAGCGGATCGGCGCCGCCCGGCGGGCTCGGCTCGGCACTGCGCCGCGCGGCACCTCTGCCCGGCACTACGCCACTTGGCCGTGCGTGCCCGGCACTGCCCGTACTGGCACTGCCCGTACGGGCGCCACCCAGCCTCGCGCACCCAGCCCGCCGCCATCCAGCCCGGCACTACCCACCCCAGCAGTACCCGCCCCCGCCCCACCCGGGCTGGAGCGGCTGCCGACGGCTAACCGCGCCCGGCGGCCAGCTTCTGGGCGACCTCGGTGGCCCAGTAGGTGAGGATCATCTGGGCTCCGGCGCGTCGGATGCCGGTGAGGGTCTCCAGGATGGCCTTGTCGCGGTCGATCCAGCCCTTCTCGGCGGCGGCTTCGACCATCGCGTACTCGCCGCTGATCTGGTAGGCGGCGACGGGCACGTGGACCGATTCGGCGACCTTGGCGAGGATGTCGAGGTAGGGGCCGGCCGGCTTGACCATGACCATGTCGGCGCCCTCTTCGAGGTCGAGGGCGAGCTCGCGCAGGGACTCGCGGACGTTGGCGGGGTCCTGCTGGTAGGTCTTGCGGTCGCCCTGGAGGGAGGAGCCGACGGCCTCGCGGAAGGGGCCGTAGAAGGCGGAGGAGTACTTCGCGGTGTACGCGAGGATCGACACGTCCTCCTTGCCGATGGTGTCGAGCGCGTCGCGGATGACCCCGACCTGGCCGTCCATCATCCCGGAGGGTCCCACCACGTGGACGCCGGCGTCGGCCTGGACCTGGGCCATCTCGGCGTACCGCTCCAGGGTGGCGTCGTTGTCGACGCGCCCGTCGGCGTCGAGGACGCCGCAGTGCCCGTGGTCGGTGTACTCGTCGAGGCAGAGGTCGGACATGATGACCAGGTCGTCGCCGACCTCGGCCTTCACGTCCCGGATCGCGACCTGCAGGATGCCGTCGGGGTCCGTACCCGCCGTCCCGGCCGCGTCCTTCTTCTCGTCCTCGGGCACCCCGAAGAGCATGATCCCCGAGACGCCGGCCTCCAGCGCCTCCACCGCGGCCTTCCGCAGCGTGTCCCGCGTGTGCTGCACGACCCCCGGCATCGCCTGGATCGACACCGGCTCGTTGATCCCCTCGCGCACGAACGCGGGCAGGATCAGATCAGCCGCCTGCAGCCGGGTCTCCGCCACCATCCGCCGCATAGCCGGCGTCGTGCGCAGCCGCCTCGGCCTCGCCCCCGGAAACGATCCATACGAGTTCATACCCCCGAGGCTACGCCCGCCCACCCCCTCCCCTTACCGACGCCCTGTGGGCATACCCACCCCACCCCCACCCACGATGTGACACCCCCAACCCCCTGCCACCCCCACGCCCGGCCCACCACCGAGCGCACCCGCGCCCGCGCGCTCACCGCCCGGCCCACCACCCCCGTGTGGGCAATCGTCCCGCTGGGGCGGGACGGGTGGGCACACGGGACGGCGCCCTCAGCGGCGCCTCGCCCCCCTGCACCTGCCCGCACCCATAGTTCGCCGCGCACCCGGTGCGGGTTCAGGCGCGGAAGCCTAGGCCCGGCAAGGGGCGCCGTTCCGTTGTGCCCACCCGTTCCGCCCCAGCGGAACGATTGCCCACAACGAGGGTGGCCGGGGTGGGGCACCGTCCGTTGCGCCCACAACGAGGTGGCCAGGGTTTGGCGGCTCCGTTGCGCCCACAACGAGAGTGGCCGGGGTGGGGGGCCGTCCGTTGCGCCCACAACAGGGTGGGCCAGGGGGCGCCCCGTAGTGCCCACAACGGGGCAGGCGCAAGCCAGGAACCGGCCCCGCCTGCCCACAACGCGGCGGGCGCGGGCCAGGAACCGGCCCCCGCCCCCACCCCACCCCAATCACACCCACAGACGCCCACGAAAAAGGTGCGGGCCCCCCACAGGGACCCGCACCTCACACACCGAACACACACCGACTACGTCGTACGACGCCTCCGCGCCCCCGGCCTCCGCTCACTGGGCCGCGTCACCGGATCCCCCGCCTCCCGCGCCGCCTCCCGCCGCCGCAGACCGAAGTCCGCCAGCGCCTCGGCGAGCTTGTGGACGGACGGCTCGGGCGACAGGACGTCGACCCGCAGCCCGTGCTCCTCCGCGGTCTTCGCGGTGGCCGGGCCGATGCAGGCGATGACCGTGACGTTGTGCGGCTTGCCGGCGATGCCGACGAGGTTCCGCACGGTGGACGACGAGGTGAAGAGCACCGCGTCGAACCCGCCGCCCTTGATCGCCTCCCGCGTGTCCGCCGGCGGCGGCGACGCGCGTACGGTCCGGTAGGCGGTGACGTCGTCGACCTCCCACCCGAGTTCGATGAGCCCCGCGACCAGCGTCTCGGTCGCGATGTCGGCCCGCGGCAGGAAGACGCGGTCGATCGGGTCGAAGACCGGGTCGTACGGCGGCCAGTCCTCGAGGAGGCCCGCCGCGGACTGCTCGCCCGACGGCACGAGGTCGGGCTTCACGCCGAAGTCGACGAGGGCGGCGGCTGTCTGCTCGCCGACCGCGGCGACCTTGATTCCCGCGAAGGCGCGCGCGTCGAGCCCGTACTCCTCGAACTTCTCGCGCACGGCCTTGACCGCGTTCACCGAGGTGAAGGCGATCCACTCGTAGCGTCCGGTGACGAGCCCCTTGACCGCCCGCTCCATCTGCTGCGGGGTCCGCGGCGGCTCGACGGCGATCGTCGGCACCTCGTGCGGCACGGCGCCGTACGAACGCAGCTGGTCGGAGAGCGAGGCGGCCTGCTCCTTGGTGCGCGGCACGAGCACCCGCCACCCGAAGAGCGGCTTCGACTCGAACCACGACAGCTGGTCCCGCTGCGCCGCGGCGCTGCGCTCGCCGACCACGGCTATGACCGGCCGGTGGCCCTCGGGCGAGGGGAGGACCTTGCCCTGCTTGAAGACCTGCGCGATGGTGCCGAGCGTCGCGTTCCAGGTGCGCTGCCTGGTCGTGGTGCCGGCGATGGTCACGGTGAGGGGGGTGTCCGGCTTACGGCCTGCCGCCACCAGCTCACCGGCCGCCGCGGCGACCGAGTCCAAGGACGTCGAGACGACGACGGTGCCGTCGGAGGCTCCGACCTCGGCCCAGCACCGCTCGTCGGCGGTGCGGGCGTCGACGAAGCGCACGTCCGTACCCTGCGCGTCGCGCAGCGGCACACCCGCGTACGCGGGCACACCGACGGCGGTGGCGACTCCGGGGACGACCTCGAAGGGGATGCCCTCGGCGGCGCAGGCGAGCATTTCCGCTCCCGCGTACCCGTCGAGGCCGGGGTCGCCGGTCACCGCACGGACGACCCGCCTGCCGCCCCTCGCGGCCTCCATGACAAGATTGGCCGCATCCCTCAACACGGGGACACCGGCGGCTGTTGACGCCTCGTCAACCACCGTCAGTTCCGGCGTGCTCACCCCCGCGCGCGCGTGGCCGCGAACGACCTCGAGCACTTCCGGCTCGGCGATCAGGACGTCCGCTCCCGCCAGGGCTTCGACGGCCCTGAGGGTCAGTAGTCCGGGGTCGCCCGGGCCTGCGCCGAGGAACGTCACGTGCCCGTGGCCGGTGAAGGCCGGGGACAGGGGGCTGGTGGTCGGGCTGGTGGGGTTCAAAGTGCTCGCTCCCCCATAAGACCGGCCGCGCCCTTGGCGAGCATTTCGTCCGCGAGTTCGCGTCCGAGCGCCATGGCCTCGTCGTGCGAGGTGGGTACGGGTCCGGTGGTGGACAGCTGCACCAGCGTCGAGCCGTCGAGGGTGCCGACGACGCCGCGCAGGCGCATCTCGGTGACAACCTGCCCGTGACCGGGGTCGTCGGCCTGGAGGTCGGCCAGCGCACCCACGGGTGCGGAGCAGCCTGCCTCGAGGGCGGCGAGCAGGGATCGCTCGGCGGTCACGGCGGCCCGGGTGTGCGGGTCGTCGAGCGCGGCGAGCGTGGCGACGAGGTCGGCGTCGGACGCCGGACACTCGATCGCCAGTGCCCCCTGGCCGGGGGCGGGCAGGACGGAGTCGACCGACAGGTGGTCGAGCGACAGGGAGCCGGTGAGCTCCGCCGTCCCGCCGATGCGGTTGAGGCCGGCCGCGGCGAGAACCACCGCGTCCAGTTCACCGCTGTGTACGTAGCCGACCCGGGTGTCGATGTTGCCCCGGATCGGGACGCAGGTGAGTTCCAGGCCGTGGTTGCGCGCGTAGGCGTGCAGCTGTGCCATCCGCCGCGGCGAACCGGTGCCGACCCGCGCGCCCTTGGGCAGCGTGTCGAGCGTGACGCCCTCGCGGGCGATCAGCACGTCGCGCGGGTCCTCGCGCCGCGGGATCGCGGCGAGGACGAGCTCGGGGTGCTGGGTCGTCGGCAGGTCCTTCAGGGAGTGGACGGCGAAGTCCACCTCACCGGCGAGCAGCGCGTCGCGCAGGGCGGCGACGAAGACGCCGGTGCCGCCGATCTGCGCGAGGTGCTCCCGGGAGGTGTCCCCGTACGTCGTGATCTCCACGAGCTCGACGGGCCGGCCGGTCAGCTGCCGGACGGCATCGGCCACGTGCCCGGACTGGGCCATGGCGAGCTTGCTGCGCCTGGTCCCGAGCCTCAGTGCCCTCTCGGTCATACTCGCCCTCGGTTCTTGACGTCGGCGTCATTCAGGTCGGCCCGGCTGACAGAAGCCACCGTCTCCGGGTCGAGGTCGAAGAGTGTCCGCAGCGCGTCCGCGTACCCGGCGCCGCCGGGCTCGCTCGCCAGCTGCTTGACCCGCACGGTCGGCGCGTGCAGGAGCTTGTCGACCACCCGGCGCACGGTCTGGGTGATCTCGGCGCGCTGCTTGTCGTCGAGGCCGGGGAGCCGGCCTTCGAGACGGGCGACCTCATTGGCCACCACGTCGGCGGCCATGGTGCGCAGGGCGACGACGGTGGGGGTGATGTGGGCGGCGCGCTGGGCGGCGCCGAAGGCGGCCACCTCGTCGGAGACGATGCCCCGCACCTGGTCGACGTCGGCGGCCATGGGCGCGTCGGCGGAGGCCTCGGCGAGCGACTCGATGTCGACGAGCCGGACACCGGGGATGCGGTGGGCGGCGGCGTCGATGTCGCGGGGCATGGCAAGGTCGAGCAGGGCGAGCGGGGTGCTGCGGTCCCGTACGGCGGCCTCGATGCCGTCGCCGGTGAGGACGAGTCCGGTGGCGCCGGTGCAGGAGACGACGACGTCGGCACGTGTCAGTTCGTCGCCGACGGCAACCATCTCGACCGCGCGTGCGGCCACCCCCGTGCCTCCCCCAGAGCTGCCTCCGGGGGTGCCCCCAGACTCGTTCAGGATCTGGGCGAGCCGCTCGGCGCGGGCCAGGGTGCGGTTGGCGACGACGATCTCGGAGACGCCGGACCGCGCGAGCGTGGCGGCGGCCAGCGAGGACATGGAGCCGGCGCCGATGACGAGGGCCTTCTTGCCCTTGGCCCAGGTGTCGACGTCGGTGCCGTCGGCGAGCTGCTCGAGCCCGAAGGTGACGAGTGACTGTCCGGCCCGGTCGATGCCGGTCTCGCTGTGGGCGCGCTTGCCGACCCTCAGGGCCTGCTGGAACAGGTCGTTGAGGAGGCGTCCCGCGGTGTGCAGGTCCTGGCCGATGGCGAGGGCGTCCTTGATCTGGCCGAGGATCTGGCCCTCGCCGACGACCATGGAGTCGAGGCCGCAGGCCACCGAGAAGAGGTGGTGGACGGCCCGGTCCTCGTAGTGCACGTAGAGATAAGGAGTGAGCTCGTCCAGGCCGACGCCGCTGTGCTGCGCGAGCAGCGTCGACAGCTCGGCGACTCCGGCGTGGAACTTGTCCACGTCGGCGTAGAGCTCGATGCGGTTGCAGGTGGCCAGGACGGTGCCCTCGGCGGCCGGTTCGGCGGCGAGGGTGTCCTGGAGGAGCTTGGCCTGGGTGTCCGCCGACAGCGAGGCGCGCTCCAGGATGGAGACGGGGGCGCTGCGGTGGCTCAGCCCGACGACGAGGAGGCTCATGCCGGCATCACCGCGGGGACGTCCCCGTCGGGTCCCTTGCGGCCGCTGCCGGTGCGCGGGGCGGGCGGCGCGACGGTCGGGGCGGTCTCCGTGCCCGTGTCGGGGCCGTTCTCGGCGCCTGCTTCCTCGCCGGCCTTGCGCTGCTCGTGGAAGGCGAGGATCTGCAGCTCGATGGAGAGGTCGACCTTGCGCACGTCCACGCCGTCGGGCACCGAGAGCACGGTCGGGGCGAAGTTCAGGATGGAGGTGACTCCGGCGGCGACGAGCCGGTCGCAGACCTGCTGGGCGACGCCGGCCGGGGTCGCGATGACGCCGATGGAGACGCCGTCCTCGTGGATGATCTTCTCCAGGTCGTCGCTGTGCTGGACCGGGATCCCGGCGACCGGCTTGCCGGCCATCGCGGGGTCGGCGTCGATCAGCGCGGCGACCCGGAAGCCACGGGAGGCGAAGCCGCCGTAGCCGGCGAGCGCGGCGCCGAGGTTGCCGATGCCGACGATGACGACCGGCCAGTCCTGGGTGAGCCCGAGCTCGCGGGAGATCTGGTAGACGAGGTACTCGACGTCGTAGCCGACCCCGCGGGTGCCGTACGAGCCGAGGTAGCTGAAGTCCTTGCGCAGCTTCGCGGAGTTGACGCCCGCGGCGGCCGCGAGCTCCTCGGAGGAGACCGTGGGTACGGAGCGCTCCGACAGCGCGGTGAGTGCGCGCAGATACAGCGGAAGCCGGGCGACGGTGGCCTCGGGAATTCCTCGGCTACGGGTCGCCGGTCGGTGAGTTCGGCCAGTTGCCACGGTGCTCCTGCGGGATGAGCGGGGCTGCAGGCGGCCGTATGTCCCAAGACCGCCCCGTCGAATGCAGGCTATGTCTTTGTGAACGCGTGCACAAAGATGGTGTCCGTTTTGTCCGGCCAAAGTGACCGGGGTCACGCGGCCGGTTCCCGTCATCACGGAACCGGGGAGTGCGTCAGCGCGTTGAGAACCCGAAGGGGGCAAAGCCGCACACACCTCTCACGACGCCGCCCCCGAAACCCAACAAAACGTCCATGATGGTAACCGCCTTTCGGTCACGCACCCAGTTCGCGGCGGAGCCGCTCCGCGTCCACGCGCCAGAACGTGTGCTGCTCGCCGTCGACCAGGACCACCGGAATCTGCTCCCAGTAAGCCCGGTGGAGCTCCTCGTCCCGGGAGATGTCCTTCTCCTCCCAGCGTGCACCCGTCTCCGCGCACACGGCCTCGACCACCGCGCGGGCGTCGTCGCAGAGATGGCACCCCGGCTTGCCGATCAGCGTCACCGTCCGCGACGCGGGGTCGGCCTTCTTCTTCGTCCGTCCGAACATGGCGTCCATTCTGCCCCTGGGGGCGCGCGACCCCGCCGCGATGGGACCGCCTCCGATTAACAGGGGAGCCCCACACTGTTCACGCCGCGGCATCGTCACAAGTCAGGAAGTACCGAACAGACTGGCTATGCTCACGATATGGCCGCTCTGGGATGGCTCACCCCCCGTAGGCGCTCCGCCACCGCGCGCAGCGTCCTCGCAGGCGAGGCCGCTGCCGAGGCAGCGCGCAAGTCCTCGCTCCAGCTGGAACGGGAGCGGGAGGAGGCGGCCGCGGCGGCCGGCGCGGCCGAGGCCGAAGCACCTGTCGAACCCGAGTTCCCGGTCGTCGGCGACGTACGGGCGGCCGCCTTCTTCGACCTCGACAACACCGTGATGCAGGGCGCCGCGATCTTCCACTTCGGCCGCGGCCTCTACAAGCGGAAGTTCTTCCAGCGCCGCGAACTCGCCCGCTTCGCCTGGCAGCAGGCCTGGTTCCGGCTCGCCGGCGTCGAGGACCCCGAGCACATGCAGGACGCCCGCGACAGCGCGCTGTCCATCGTCCAGGGCCACCGCGTCTCCGAACTGATGTCGATCGGCGAGGAGATCTACGACGAGTACATGGCCGACCGCATCTGGCCCGGCACCCGAGGTCTCGCCCAGGCCCACCTCGACGCGGGCCAGAAGGTCTGGTTGGTCACGGCCGCCCCGGTCGAGACGGCCACGATCATCGCCCGGCGGCTCGGCCTGACCGGCGCGCTGGGCACGGTCGCCGAGTCCGTCGACGGCGTCTACACCGGCAAGCTGGTCGGCGAGCCCCTGCACGGACCGGCCAAGGCCGAGGCGGTACGGGCCCTCGCCGCCGCCGAGGGCCTCGACCTGAGCCGCTGCGCCGCGTACAGCGACTCCCACAACGACATCCCGATGCTCTCGCTGGTGGGCCACCCGTACGCGATCAACCCCGACACCAAGCTCCGCAAGCACGCGAAGGACCGGGAGTGGCGGCTGCGCGACTACCGGACCGGCCGCAAGGCCGCCAAGGTGGGCATCCCCGCCGCCGCGGGCCTGGGCGCCCTCGCCGGCGGCACGGCCGCCGCGGTCGCCCTGCACCGCCGCCGCCACTGACGCGGACCCCGCGAGGTTCACGCGGTCCAGCGCGTCGCCCCTCTGCCGATACGTTTCGGCTGCGATCATCTGCGACAACCCCGGACCAGCCGCCCTCACCCGTCCGTGGTCGAACACCACCGCACAGGTCGACCCGCGGGCATTCCGAGCTCCTTACCCAGCAGCGGCCACGATCACTCACCCGCCCCGCACTTGAGCACAACGCAGCGTGCGCGCAGTCACACTCGGAAGCAAAGCGATCAACAACTAGTCACGAAGCAGACCCTTTTCCGACTGCAAGCAGTTACGGAAACGACGGAACCGGTGATTTGAGCAACTGGGTGTAGCGCTGCCTGTACGAAGCGTTATTCTCCTCAGACGCACAAAGGACCCCTCACGTCGTCACGACGGGTGAACGGTCCCGCACTGCACGTGATGGAAGCTCTGCCTCTGGGAGTCCCGTGTACCCACACGTCGGGGTTGACACCTCGGGCCTGGCTACGCTGCGCGCAACGGTCCTCGACCACTTGCGCGGCTTCGTCCCCACCGCGTACGCCGGCCCTGTCCCCGCCTTCGCCTTCGCCGCACCGGCACCCGCCGGCCCTTGCTACGCCCTGGCCGACGGCGGGGCCGCCGTGGGCAGACGTGGTGCGCGCTCCACGACCTCGACCACCCACCGCCGGCCCAGCGCCGACAGCGACAGCGCCCGCATGATGGACCTGGTCGAACGGGCCCAGGCAGGCGAGGCCGAAGCCTTCGGCCGCCTGTACGACCAGTACAGCGACACGGTCTACCGCTACATCTACTACCGCGTCGGCGGGAAGGCGACCGCGGAGGACCTCACCAGCGAGACGTTCCTGCGCGCCCTGCGCCGGATCTCCACCTTCACCTGGCAGGGCCGCGACTTCGGCGCCTGGCTCGTCACCATCGCCCGGAACCTGGTCGCCGACCACTTCAAGTCCAGCCGCTTCCGGCTCGAGGTCACCACCGGCGAGATGCTCGACGCCAACGAGGTCGAGCGCAGCCCCGAGGACTCCGTCCTCGAGTCGCTCTCCAACGCCGCCCTCCTCGACGCGGTCCGCCGCCTCAACCCCCAGCAGCAGGAGTGCGTGACCCTGCGCTTCCTCCAGGGCCTCTCGGTCGCCGAGACCGCCCGCGTCATGGGGAAGAACGAGGGCGCCATCAAGACCCTCCAGTACCGGGCCGTCCGCACCCTGGCCCGCCTGCTCCCGGACGACGCCCGCTGACCGCTCCGCGCCCCCACACGCGCGCCCCCGCCCCGGTCGGCACCCCCACATCCATCCGTCCCCCCACGCCCCCACGACCCCCGCCCAACTCACAGTCGGTGACGCCTCGATGACGCAGCGGTCCGATCATCTTTCGCGCGTAACCCAAGTGCCGCGCCGCTCGTTGTGCGGGATGCAGGCTCCCTGTGGACACGCCATGTCCGCAGCCACTCACTCTTTCGTGTGGATGCGCTCAAGGTGTGCAACCTTCCGGACACCCCGGGGAGTCGACCGTCATGACGAGAGGAGGTGCCGCCAGTGATCGCGAACGTATCGGCGCACCGGCGGGCGAACGCCTTCGCCCAGGCCCTGGAGGACCGGGCGTCCGAGGGCGCGGCGGCCGAGCAGCCCGAAGCCCCGGCCGAACCGGCCGAGCAGGGGCGGCTTTTGGCCTTGGCGAACGGTCTCGGCGAACTGCCGAAACCACAGCTTGATCCCGAGGTCAAGGTGGTGCAACGAGCCCAGCTCGTGGCCGCCATGGAAGCGATGCTCATGGAGGGGAGCGCGGCCGCGGGCCCTACGGTGCCGGAGCAGCGGACATCCACCGGCAAGGGGACCCATCGGGCCTCCCCGCTCCGCAAACTCCGCCCGCGCTCCCGCTGGACCAAGGGTCTGGCCGCCGGCGGTCTCACCGTCGGTGTGGCGGCGGGAGCCTTCGGCGGAGTGGCCGCTGCCAGTTCCGACGCCCTGCCCGGTGATTCGCTCTACGGGCTCAAGCGGGGCATGGAGGACATCAAACTGGGGATGGCGGACGACGACGCGGACCGCGGCGGCATCTACCTCGACCAGGCCTCCACCCGGCTCAGCGAGGCCCGCAGACTCATGGAACGCGGCCGCTCCGGCGACCTCGACCACGAGTCCCTCGCCGAGATCCGCCGGGTCCTGGGCGGAATGAAACACGACGCCAGCGAAGGCCACCGCCTGCTCCGCCAGGCGTACCAGCGGGACGGCGAGATCGCCCCGATGGCCCGACTCAACTCGTTCGCGCAGGCCCACCGGGACACCTGGAACGGCCTCCGCGACCGGCTCCCCGTCCAGCTGGCTGACGTCGGCAGCGAGGTCACGCACGTCTTCGACGCCATAGACGAAGACGTCGAGCCGCTCCAGTCGATGCTCCCCCGTACCCCCGAGCGGGGAGCGATCGGCTCGGAGGGCCCGAGCAGCAGGCCCGGCACCCCGGGCGGCGGCCAGGGCTCGGACGCCCAGCGTCCGCCGTCCTCCGACACCGCACCCCCGGGCAGCCACTCGGCACCGCCCCGCCCGTCCGGCCCCAGCACGGGCACCAGCCCGAGCACGGGCAGCGGAACGGGTTCACCGGAGGACGACGGTCTCCTCGGCGGCAGCGCCGGCGGACTGCTCAATCCCTCCCCGACCGGCACGCCGACGGGCTCCGTCGACAGCCAGCCGACGCCGGACGTCCCCGACGTCACCCTTCCGCCACTCCTGCCGGGCCTGCTTCCAGGCCTCGGCATCGACAGCGAGGACGCTCGCTGACACGAGAGAGGGGCGCCCCCACGGACGGGGGGCGCCCCTCCTTCTTGCCCCGGAATTGCCCCGGAACACCGGCTCCTCGCCCCGGAACACCGGCCGTACGGGCACCGGTCGTCCGGACACCGGTCAGAAGAACACCGACCGCCGCTGCACCAGCAGCTTGTACAGCGTGTGCTGGATCTGCTCCCGCACCTGATCCGTCAGGTTGAACATCAGCATCGGATCCTCCGCCGCCTCCGGCGCGTACGAGTCCGTCGGGATCGGCTCGCCGAACTGGATGGTCCACTTCGTCGGCAGCGGCAGCGCCCCGAGCGGGCCCAGCCACGGGAAGGTCGGGGTCAGCGGGAAGTACGGCAGGCCGAGCACCCGCGCCAGGGTCTTCGCGTTCCCGACCATCGGGTAGATCTCCTCGGCACCCACGATCGAGCAGGGCACGATCGGCACCCCCGCCCGCAGCGCCGTCGACACGAAGCCGCCCCGCCCGAACCGCTGGAGCTTGTACCGCTCCCCGAACGGCTTCCCGATGCCCTTGAAGCCCTCAGGCATCACCCCGACGATCTCGCCGGCCCGCAGCAGCCGCTCCGCGTCCTCCGCGCAGGCCAGCGTGTGCCCCGCCTTGCGGGCCAGCTCGTTGACGACCGGCAGCACGAAGACCAGGTCCGCGGCGAGCAGCCGCAGGTGCCGCCCGGCCGGATGGTGGTCGTGGACGGCGACCTGCATCATCAGCCCGTCCAGCGGCACGGTCCCCGAGTGGTTGGCGACGATCAGCGCCCCGCCGTCCGCCGGGATGTTCTCGACGCCCTTCACCTCCACCCGGAAGTACTTCTCGTACAGCGGGCGCAGCAGCGACATCAGGACCTGGTCGGTGAGCTCCGCGTCGTAGCCGAACTCGTCGACCTCGTAGTCGCCGGTGATCCGCCGCCGCAGGAACGCGAGCCCGCCCGCCAGCCGCCGCTCCCAGCCACCGCCGCCGGCACCGCTGTCCTCCGCCTCCCCGGCGCCGCCGTCGCCGCTGTGCGGGCCCGCCACGGCCGGGGCCTCCCCCGGCGCCCGGGAGCCCGTCTGCGGCCCTGGGAGGGCCCGTACGGCCGCCGCCTCGCCATCGGCCCGGCCGGGCCGCCGCCGGGCCCGCGAGCGGTCGTCGTCGAACGGAATGACCTTGGCGTCCGCCATCGCTTGTCCGGTCTCCTCAGGCGCCGTCGTGAACAGGGGGAACAGGGGATACGGGTGGGGCGGAGGCCACGGCCCCGAGCAGCCGCCCGGCGAGCCGGTCCACCGCGCCCGCGAGCGTCTCCGGCGGCAGCAGTCCCGGCCCGCGGCCGCGCGCGAAGTCGGCGAAGGCCTCCGCCGTGGTGTGCCGCGGAGAGAAGCCGAGGACCTCGCGCGTCTGGACCGTCGAGACGACCCGACCGTGCGTCAGCAGCCGGATCTGCTCGGGCGCGAAGTCGGTGATCCCGACCGTGCGCAGCGCGGTCCCCACCCAGGTGACCGCGGGCAGCAGCACCGGCACGGTCGGCCGCCCGAGCCGCCGCGCGCACTGGGACAGCAGCAGCACCCCGTCCCCGGCCACGTTGAACGTGCCGCTGTTCTGGGTCGCCCTGCGGGGCTCGTGCGCCGCCAGCCGCAGCACGTCGATCACGTCGTCCTCGTGGACGAACTGCAGCCGGGGGTCGTAGCCGAGGACGGTCGGCAGCACCGGCAGCGCCAGGTACTCGGCGAGCGGGGAGTCGATCCGGGGCCCGAGGATGTTCGCGAACCGCAGCACGCACACGGCCACGTCCGGCCGGCGCCGGGCGAAGCCCCGCACGTAGCCCTCGACCTCGACGGCGTCCTTCGCGAAACCCCCGCTCGGCAGCGACTTCGCGGCGGTCGTCTCGGTGAAGACGGCCGGGTCGCGGGGCGCGGAGCCGTAGACACTGGTACTGGACTTGATCACCAGCCGGCTGATCCGCGGCGACTTCTGGCAGGCGCCGAGCAGCTGCATGGTGCCGATGACGTTGGTCTCCTTGACCGACGTCCGGCCGCCGGCGCCGAGCGCGATACCGGTGACGTCCAGGTGGACCACCGTGTCGACGTCGTGCTCGGCGAGGACCTTCGCGATCTCCGGCCGGCGGATGTCGGCCCGGACGAACTCGGCGGCGCCGAGCTGGTGCGCCGGGTCGACCGCGTCCACGGCGATCACCCGCTCCACCTCGGGGTCCCGCTGGATCCGCCGCACGAAGCGGCCGCCGAGATGCCGTGCGGCACCGGTGACGAGCACGACCTTGCCCAAGATCAGCGCCTTCCGTCCGTCTTCCGTTGGTCGCCACCGTAGCGCCTCGAGATTTCGGCGCAATAAAAAACGCGGCCCTCCACCGCGAACGGTGAAGGGCCACGTCTCACGCACCAAATACTGCGGTGCAGCTGTCGCCTTACTTCTTGTTGCGACGCTGAACGCGCGTGCGCTTGAGCAGCTTGCGGTGCTTCTTCTTCGCCATCCGCTTGCGCCGCTTCTTGATAACAGAGCCCACGACTACCCTCGCTCACTTCTCGGAACATCCCCGCCTCCCGGCGGGGATCGGTGCGGGGCGTCTGGGCCCACACGACCTACGTCGGCCTAGCCTACCGTCCCGAGCACCGCGCTTGTAATCCGAGGGCCGTACGGAGCTCTTCCGGTGTTGTCCCGCGCGCTCGCTACGCGGTCCCCACCCCCACGAAGGACTCCCTCAGGTACTCGTGAACCGCCTGTTCCGGCACCCGGAAGGACCTGCCCACCCGGATCGCCGGCAGATGACCGCTGTGCACCAAGCGGTACACGGTCATCTTCGAGACGCGCATCACCGCGGCGACTTCCGCCACGGTCAGAAACTTGACCTCGTTGAGAGGTCGTTCGCCAGCAGCCATGACCCACCTGTACCTTCCGCCGCGACGCACACCGGCTTCCCCTCCGGTGACTCTTCGTCGCCGAGCGCTCACTCTCCAGACTAGGGGCGGGTGGTACGAGTGGGGAAGAGGTGCTGCCATCGGCCGTTTACCGTGACAGACACGCTCGATTGAGTACATAGCGCGTGAGAGGCCGGTAGTAGTCGGAGCGCACGCCGTCATCAAGCGGAACGGCCACCGACACCTGTCCCTCGGCCTCACCGACGAACAACGCCGGATCATCCGTATCGGCGAGACCGATGGCCTCGATACCCAGCTGACCAGCACCGCAGACCCATCCGTGATCCCCCACCACGAGCTCCGGCAGCGGACCGCCGCCCTCGGCGGCGGTTTCGAGAGCGGCCCTGACCGGCAGCGGCGAGTGGGAGTGCGCCCCCGGCTCACGCCCTCCCCCGGACGGCCCCGGTTCTCGCACCA
The DNA here is from genome assembly GCF_040815545.1 of Streptomyces sp. LMG1-1-1.1. Classification (NCBI taxonomy): domain Bacteria; kingdom Bacillati; phylum Actinomycetota; class Actinomycetes; order Kitasatosporales; family Streptomycetaceae; genus Streptomyces; species Streptomyces sp. LMG1-1-1.1. Next base: position 122,030 of record NZ_JBFPNH010000026.1, read on the forward strand.
GCGCGACCCCCCGTACGTAGTCGAGGAGGTACGTGCGTACGCCGAACCGGGTCGTTATGTCGACACATCGCCCCTGCGCCGGTGTGAGAACAAGACATCCCGCCGCCGACAAGGCGTCTGCGAGAGCGACGTAGAAACCGAGCAGACGATGCGGATGCCCCGTGCCCAACAGCACCGGAACCCGCCTCGCCGCCGCAGCGCCCAACCGCGCGGCGAAGGCGTCGAGCCCCCGCAACGTACGTTCCGGATCGATGACGTCCGGCCCCGACCGGTGCGCCGGATCCCCCGACACCCCGCACTTGTCGGCCATCAGCCGCAGCAGTTCGGCCTCTCCCCACCCCCAGGCGGGATCCAGCCCCAGCAGCACCCGCGGATCCCGCGCGGCGAAGAGCCGGTAACTCCGCAGGCTCTCCTCCCGCGACGTCGCCACCGTCCCCGCCAACCCCGCCGCCAACAGATGCGCCCGCAGCGCCCCGGTACTCAACACCCTCCCGATGCTGCCGGAACCCCCTCGGCGCGGAGTCGAAACCCCCCGGACACCGCACAGTCGGCGTAACACCCACGCGCGCGTTCCCGCGGCCCGCCCCGAGACGACGGCAAGCCTCAGGCGAGCAGCCCCCGCAGCGGAAACGCCGCCTTCCGGGTCGCGAGCACCGCCTGGTCGAGCCGGTCCGCCGGGTCGTACCCCTCCGCCCAGTCACGGAAGTCCACCGGCCACCGCCCGTCCGTCATCCGCGCCGGCCCCAACTGCCGGGTCCGCGCGTACACCTCGTCCCGCCACGACGACGGCACCACCGACTCCGGATCCACCGGAGCGTGCGCCGCGATCCCCACCAGATGCGTCCACGACCGCGGTACGACGTCCACCACGGCGTACCCGCCACCGCCCAGCGCCAGCCACCGCCCGTCGGCGTACGCGTGCGCCAGCTCGTGGCAGGCCTCCTGCACGGCCCGCTGCGCGTCCAGCGACACCGCCAGGTGCGCCAGCGGATCCTCGAAGTGCGTGTCCGCCCCGTGCTGAGTCACCAGCACCTGCGGCCGGAAGTCCGCGAGCAGCTCCGGCACCACCGCGTGGAAGGCCCGCAGCCACCCCGCGTCCCCCGTCCCGGCCGGCAGCGCCACGTTCACCGCCCCGCCCTCACCGGCCCCCGCCGGCCCCGTCTCCTCAGGCCACCCCGTCTGCGGGAACAGCGTCCGCGGATGCTCGTGCAGCGACACCGTCAGAACTCGCGGGTCCTCCCAGAAGGCCGCCTGCACCCCGTCACCGTGATGCACGTCCACGTCCACGTACGCGACCCGCTCCGCACCCAGTTCGAGGAGCCTCGCGATCGCCAGCGACGCGTCGTTGTAGATACAGAACCCCGAGGCCGCCCCCGGCATCGCGTGATGCAGACCGCCCGCGAAGTTCACCGCGTGCGTCGCCTCCCCGCGCCACACCGCCTCCGCCGCCCCCACCGACTGCCCGGCGATCAGCGCCGACACCTCGTGCATCCCGGCGAACGCCGGGTCGTCGACCGTGCCGAGCCCGTACGCCTGGTCGGCATGGCGCGGATCCACCGACGCCGCCCGCACCGCCGCCACGTAGTCCTCACGGTGCACCAGCCGCAGCGTCGACTCCCCGGCCGGCTTCGCCGACACCACGTCCACCGCCCGGTCGAGCCCGAAGGCCCGCACCAGCGACATCGTCAGCGCGAGCCGTACCGGATCCATCGGATGCTCGGACCCGAAGTCGTACTGCGTGACAGCTTCATCCCACATCAACAGTGCGCGGCCGCTCATGCCCGCCACCGTATCGGGCCTCCCGCGCGCCGAACGACGTGGCGTACACCACCGTCACCAGGACGAGCGCCATCGGCACCACCATCGCCCCCCGGTAGCTCCACGCGTCCCCCAGCGCACCCACCAGGGGCGACCCGACCAGGAATCCCACGTAGTTGAAGACGTTGAGCCGCGCCACCGCCGCGTCGCTGTTCCCCGGGAACGACCGGCCCGCCGCCGCGAACGTCTGCGGCACGATCACGCTCAGCCCGAAGCCCAGCACCGTGAACCCCGCGATCCCCGCCCACGCCCCCGGCGCCACCGCCACCAGCGCGAACCCCAGCGCCGCCAGCACCGCCCCGCCCCGCACGACCGCCACGGCCCCGAGCCTCCGCACGCCCAGGTCCCCCACGGCCCGCCCGAGCAGCGTCGTCACCATGTACGCGTTGTACGGCACGGTCGCCAGCTCCTCCGAACTGCCGAGCACGTCCTGGAGGTACTTCGCGCTCCAGTTGGAGACCGTGGAATCCCCGATGTACGCGAACGTCATCACCAGGCACAGCGGCAGCAGCAGCCGGAACGCGATCCCACCGCTCCCCTTGCTCTCCCCCGCCTCCTCCACCGGCCCGTCCCCACCGGCCGCGTACCACCGGCTCCCCACCAGCGCGACGGGCAGCAGCACCGCCACCACCGGCAGGTACGACGTGAACAGCGACAGGTGCCAGTGCGCCCCCACCCACGCCAGCGAGGCCCCCGCGATCCCCCCGAGGCTGTACGAGGCGTGGAAGCCGAGCATGATGCTCCGCCCGTACGCCCGCTGGAGGCTCACCCCCAGCATGTTCATGGAGGCGTCCAGGGCACCCACCGCGAGCCCGAACAGCCCGAGGGCGACCGCCGCCGCCCACAGCTCCGACCCGACCCCCACCGCCAGGAGCGCGAGCAGCACGAACGGCTGCGCCCACCGCAGCACCACCGCGGGCCCCACCCGCGCGACGACCTTCTCGGTCACCACGCTCGCCACCCCGGCCAGGATCGGCACGGCGGCCAGGAACGCGGGCAGCAGCCCGTCCGAGATCCCGTACCGATCCTGGATCGCCGGTATTCGAGTCACGAGCAGGGCGAAGGTGACCCCCTGCACGAAGAAACTGACCGCCAGGGATCCCCGCCCACGCCGCAACCGCGCATCCGTCATGGCGGCACAGCGTACGGCCGGAAACTACCGCTGGGTAGATGGATCACATCCCCAAAATCGCGGGGAGCTCGTCCATCCTCCCGAAGAAGCCCCTGGCCCCCGCCAGCTTCTCCTCCGGCGTCATCGCGGTGAACCCGTACACGTCCATCCCGGCCGCCAGCGCCGCCTGCACCCCGAGCCGGCTGTCCTCCACCACCACGCACCGCTCGGGCGCCACCCCCATCCGCGCGGCCGCGTGCAGGAACAGGTCAGGCGCCGGCTTCCCCCGGCCGACGTCCTCGGCACTGAAGACGATCCCGTCCCGGAACCACGCGTCCAGCCCGGTCTTCCGGTGCCCCACCCGAATCCGCTCATGACTCCCCGACGACGCCACGCAGTACGGAACCCCGGCCGCGACCAGCCCCTTCAGTACGTCCCCGGCCCCGACCACCGCTTCCAACTCCCGCTCGAACGCCGCGAAGACCCGCGCGTGGAACGTCTCGTCGAAGTCCCCGGGCAACCGCCCCCCACTCCGCTCCTCGACCAGCTCATGGATCCGGTGCATGGCCGACCCCATGTAGTCCCGCACCGACTCCTCGTACGTCGTGGGATGCCCGAGCTCCGTCAGGTAGCCGGCCAACAACGTGTTGGAAATCGGCTCGCTGTCCACGAGCACACCGTCGTTGTCGAAGATGACCAGGTCGTATCGCATGACCACAGCCTAGAACGCAAAAATGCCTCAACCCCCGGACAATGTCCGGGGGTTGAGGCTAAAAATTGTTCGGCGGCGTCCTACTCTCCCACAGGGTCCCCCCTGCAGTACCATCGGCGCTGAAAGGCTTAGCTTCCGGGTTCGGAATGTAACCGGGCGTTTCCCTAACGCTATGACCACCGAAACTCTATGAAGTTGAACTCAACCGGCAAAGGGAGTTCATTGCTTCAGAACTAACACAGTGGACGCGAGCAACTGAGGACAAGCCCTCGGCCTATTAGTACCGGTCAGCTCCACCCATTACTGGGCTTCCACATCCGGCCTATCAACCCAGTCGTCTACTGGGAGC
>NZ_JBFPNH010000027.1:0-120930 GCF_040815545.1 Streptomyces sp. LMG1-1-1.1
ATAGAGTTTCGGTGGTCATAGCGTTAGGGAAACGCCCGGTTACATTCCGAACCCGGAAGCTAAGCCTTTCAGCGCCGATGGTACTGCAGGGGGGACCCTGTGGGAGAGTAGGACGCCGCCGAACAATCATTGTGGGAAAGCCCCGCACCTTATGGTGCGGGGCTTTTCTGCGTTTACGGGCCGGAACGGCCCGGGGCCTTTCAGGCCGGTGAGACGAGTTGGGTGTCGTAGGCGAGGATCACCGCTTGGACGCGGTCGCGGGTGCCGGTTTTGGCGAGGATGCGGCCGACGTGGGTTTTGACGGTGGATTCGGCGAGGTGGAGGCGCTCGGCGATCTCGGTGTTGCTCCAGCCCTGGCCGATGACGGTGAGGATCTCACGTTCGCGGTCGGTGAGGGTGGCGAGGCGGGGGTCCTCGGGGCGGGGAGTGTCGGCCGCCGTGGGGGACGGCGGGAGGTGGTGGATGTAGGCGTCGAGGAGGCGGCGGGTGAGGCTCGGGGCGACGACGGCGTCGCCGGCCGCGACCGCGCGGATGCCCGCGAGGAGCTCCTCGGGCTGGGCGTCCTTGACCAGGAAGCCGCTGGCGCCGGCGCGGAGGCCGTCGTACGCGTACTCGTCGAGGTCGAAGGTGGTGACGATCAGGATGCGGGTGCGGGCGCCCGTGGTGATGATGCGGCGGGTGGCCTCGATGCCGTCGAGGCCGGGCATGCGGATGTCCATCAGGACGACGTCGGGGTGGTGGCGGTCGACCAGGCGGACGGCTTCGGTGCCGTTCGAGGCCTCGCCGACGACGGTCATGTCGTCCTGGCTCTCCAGGAGCATGCGGAAGCCGAAGCGCTGCATCGGCTGGTCGTCCGCGATGAGAACGGTCGTCACGAGGGGGAGTCCTTCTGGGGGAGTCGGAGCCGGACGGCCCAACCGCCTTCGGGCAGGGGGCCGCTGACGAGTGTGCCGTCGTAGAGGGCCGCGCGCTCGCGCATTCCGGTGAGGCCCTGGCCCTGGCCGGGCACGGGCGCGGTGGCCGTTCCGGTGTCGGTGACGTCGGCCCGTACTTCCTCGGGGGTGTACGTGAGGGTCACCGTGGCCTTCGCGCCCGTGCCGGCGTGTTTGAGGGTGTTGGTGAGGGCTTCCTGGACGACCCGGTAGACCGTCAGTTGGGCGCCGGGGGAGAGTGGTCGGGCGGGTGGTGCGTCGGGGAGGTCGAGGAGGACCGGGAGGCCCGCCTTGCGTACGCCGGTGATCAGGGTGTCGAGGTCGGCGAGGGTGGGCTGGGGCGCGCGGACCGCTTCCTGCTCGTCGTCGCGGAGGACGCCGAGGAGGCGGCGGAGTTCGGCGAGGGCCTCGCGGCTGGTGGTGCCGATGCCTTCGAGGGCCTGGGCGGCGCGTTCGGGGTTCTTCGCCGCGGCGTAGCGGCCGCCGTCCGCGAGGCCGGTGATGACCGAGAGGTTGTGGCCGATGATGTCGTGCATCTCGCGGGCGATGCGGGTGCGTTCCGCGGCGGCGGCGAGACGGACCTCCTGGTCGCGTTCGATCTCCAGCCGGCGGGCGCGGTCGACGAGGCCGGCGGTGTAGTCCTTGCGGGAGCGGACCGCGATGCCGAGGAGGGCGACCAGCGCGTACGTCCACAGGGTGGGCACGACGCGCTGGTCCCAGGGCTCGGAGGGGAAGCGGACGGCGCCCGTGACGAGCGGGGGCAGGATCAGGGCGACGGACCAGAGGAGGGCGCGGGGCGGGCGGCTCAGCGCGATGTGGAACAGCGGGAGCGTCTGGAGGTACGAGGCCTGGAGGAAGGCCCCGGAGGCGTCGCTGACGAGTGCCGCGCAGGCCATCACGGCGAGGACGGCCGTGGGGTGGCGCCGGCGCCAGTAGAGCGGTACGGAGAGGGCCAGGCTCAGGGTGACGACGAGCCAGACCGGGACGCTCGGGTCGCGTGCGGTGGTGCGCCAGCCGCCGGCGGCGTCGACGAGCGCGGCCACCGTCCACACGGCGGTGAGCGTCGCGTCCCAGAGCCAGGGGTGCCGGGCGTCGAAGGCCCGGGTCCGGGCGAACAGGCGCTGGGCGTGCCTGCTCGGGCCCGTCGCGCCGGCGGGCTGCGGTGTGTCCTCCGTGATCACCTGGTCATCATCCTCATACGTCGCGGCGCTTGAGCAACAGCGCGGGCACGGCGAGTGCGGCGGCGGCCCACAGGAGCAGGGCGAGGAGGGCGGCGCCGGGGGCGGCCGCGCCGGGCATCGGGGTCGCGGAGCCGAGGGCGCCGGCCGCCTGGGTGGGGAAGTACCGGACGGCGGTGTCCATCGCCTCGTACGGGAGCATCCCGAGGATCTCGGGCACGATCAGGACGCCGCCGACGAACGCGCCGATGGCGCCGGGGACGGAGCGGAGGCCGGCGCCGAGGCCGAGGGCGACGAGGCCGAGGAGGGTGACGCCGGCGGCGTTGCCCGCGAGGGCGGCGAGGACGCCGTCGTCGGTGAGTGAGGCGGCCTGGTCGGTGTCGGAGAGGAAGACCTGGGCGGTGAGGAAGGTCAGCAGGGCGGTCAGGAGGGAGACCGTGAACACGACGGTGGTGTAGACGGCGGCCTTCGCCCACAGGACGGGGAGGCGGCGGGGGACGGCCGTCAGGGTGGCGCGGATCAGGCCCGTGGCGTACTCGCCGGCGGTGACGAGGAGGAGGGCGGCGGCGGTCAGGACGGTGATCCAGGTGGAGCGGACGGTCCACAGCTTGTGCCACTCCGCGCGGAGGACGCGGGTCGCGGTGAGGCCGTAGGGGTCGGCGGGGGTGGTCATGCGAGGGCTCCCTGGTATTCGACGGAGTCGTGGGTGAGGGCCATGAACGCCTGCTCCAGGGAGGCGGCCTGGGGGGTGAGTTCGTGGAGGGGGAGGCCGTGGGCGGCGGCCGTGCGGCCGATCTCCGGGGCGTCGGGGCCGGTGACGAGGAGGGTGTCGGGGTCCTCCGAGGTGATCCGGGCGCCGGGGAACAGGCTTCGCAGCCGGTCCGGTTCGGGGGTGACGACCTTGACGGAGGCGCCGCCCGAGGACCGTACGAGCTCGTCGACCGTGGTGTCGGCGAGGAGCCGGCCCTTGCCGATGACGATCAGGTGGTCGGCGGTGAGGGCCATCTCGCTCATGAGGTGGGAGGAGACGAGGACGGTACGGCCTTCGGAGGCAAGGGACTTGAGGAGGGTGCGGATCCACAGCACGCCCTCGGGGTCGAGGCCGTTGACCGGTTCGTCGAGGACGACGGTGGCCGGGTCGCCGAGGAGCGCGGCGGCGATGCCGAGGCGCTGGCCCATGCCGAGGGAGAAGCCCTTGACGCGGGTGCGCGCGACCTGGGTGAGGCCGGTGAGGGCGAGAACCCGCTCCACGCGCGCGCGGGGGATGCCGTGGGTGTGGGCGAGAGCCATGAGGTGGTGGTACGCGGAGCGGCCGGGGTGCGGGGAGTGGGCTTCGAGGAGGGCGCCGACCCGGGTGAGGGGGGCCGGGTGGTCGGCGTAGGGGCGGCCGTCGACGGTGGCGTGGCCGCGCGTCGGGGCGGCGAGGCCGAGGAGCATGCGGAGGGTGGTCGACTTGCCGGCTCCGTTGGGGCCGAGGAAGCCGGTGACGGTGCCGGGGTGGACCGTGAAGCTGAGGTCCCGGACGACGGTGGTGTCCCCGTACCGCTTCGTGAGGTTCTCTGCTCGGATCATGCTTCCGACGGTAGGGAGCGGGTGGGCGGCGTTCGTCCGACCGGGGGCGGGAGCCGGGGCGGCGGCGTGGTACCGGGGTACGACGCGGGGCCCTGACCAGTAATTTCCTTGTCGGGGGAGGGGGGACAGGCAAGGATGCTCGGCATGGACTTTTCGATACGTGCGATCCGTTCCGACGAGTGGGAGAAGGTCCGGGAGCTGCGGCTGACGGCGCTGCGGGACCCGGTCGCACACCTCGCGTTCCTCGACACGCACGAGGACGCCGTCGCGCGGCCCGACTCCTTCTGGCAGGAGCGGACGGAGGGCGCGTCGGAGGAAGGGCCCGGTGACGTGCGCCAGTTCGTCGCGGAGGCGCCGGACGGGCGGTGGCTGGGCACGGTGTCGGTGCTCGTGGAGCGGGCCGGCAAGGAGACGTACTTCGGTGACGTCCCGGAGGTCGAGCAGACCCATGTCGTCGGCGTGTTCGTACGGGACGAGGCGCGGGGCTCCGGGGTGATCGACGCGCTGTTCGCGGCGGCGGCCGAGTGGTCGTGGTCGCTGGAGCAGCGGACCGGGCGGGTGCGGCTGTACGTCCACGGGGAGAACGTCCGGGCCCAGGCTGCGTACCGGCGGCTCGGGTACGCGGACACCGGTGTCCGCGTCGCCCTGCACGGCCAGGAGGACGCGCAGGAGCGGGAGTACGAGCTGCTGCGGCCGGCGGAGTAGGTCCGCAACGGCCGGGCATGGGGACTGGTCGGCCTCAGCGGCTGAGCGAGTCCTCCGGCCAGCGGGACCTGGCCTGTTCGGGGGAGCGCATCAGGGCCAGGGTCGGGAGGCCCTGGGTGTGGCCGGTGGCGATGAGCTCCGGGAGGCGGGGGAGCGGGGCCACGGCGGCGACGTCGTCGAGGACGAGCGTCATTGGTGGGTCGAGCCGACCGTCGGATGACCGTGCGGCCATGCGGCGGCCGTGCTCGACCACGCTTGCGGCGAGCGCCGTGAGGAGCGGCATCGCGCCGGGGTGGGTGCGGGGGTCCTCGATCGCCTCTCCCACCACGTAGAGGGTGCCCCCTTCGGCGATGAAAGATGCGAGCGCCAGCGAATCCGTTCGATTCGGGGTGCAGGCCTCCCGGATGTGGACCGCGGACAGCGCGGCCAGCGCACGGGCCGTCAGTTCCTGCGCCAGGCGTCGGCTTTCGGGGTGGGCGGTGAGCGCCGACTCCAGCAGGCCCGCGTGGCCGGACGCGGCCTTGGGGTGGCTGCGGAGGATCCGTACCGGCTCGTGGGCGCCGGCTCCCTGGGCCCAGCGCAGGACCTGCCGGAACGGGCGTCCGTCGACGGCCGCGGCGTGCAGCCAGCACCGCAGGAGCGTTTCCGCGGTGTCGGCGGTGGCCGCGTCCAGGCGGGAGTGCGGGCGTACGGGCGCCAGCAGGGCGACGGCCCGTTCCTGGGCGACCGCCGGGTCCTCGCACCGCTCGGACGGCGACCAGTGGAGCCTCGCCGGCGTGTCGCACACATGGCCGGTGTCGTGCACGAGCACCGGCCCGAGCTTCCCGCGCGCGTCCTTCGTCGCCGACCAGACCTCGGGATCCGACGTGACGACGAGCACCGGGCCCTCGGCGTCCCTGATGGCCTGGACGGCGGCGGGACGGCGGGCTTCCGGGGGGCCGTAGACGGTACGGGGGGTTCCCGCGGGGGCGGTGAGGGAGGTGGGGGCGGTGGGGGCCGTGGGAGGCGTCGGAGCCATGGGAGCCGGGATGGGGCTTGGGGGCTGTGCCTGTGACTGCGCCTGCGCCTGGGGCGGGGTCGGGAGCGGTGCCGGGTAGGGCTCCCGCTCCTGGGGGGTCTCCTCGGCCGGGCGGCGCGGGGCCGGGGGCTGTACGGGCTCCGGGGCCGCCTCGCGAGAGGGGTGCGCGGGCTCTCGTACGGGCTCCGCCGGCTCTCGTACGGGCCGACCCGGCTCTCGTACGGGAGCCGCGGAGTCCCGGGCGGGCTTGCGGGGGGCGGGGGCGGGGCGGTCGTACGTGCCCGCCTTGCGGTGGGCGCGGACGGCGCGCCAACGGGTGAGGGTGCCGAGCGCGAAGACGGCGAGGACCATGAGGATCATGGCCTCGCCGATGAGGAGGCCCCAGAACAGGCCGTATCCCGAGAGCTGGCCCGGTGGGGTGGTGGGCCAGGCCGCGGGGAGGTCGGTGGGTGCGGTGGCGAGGGAGCGGAGGGCCGAGGGGGTGCCGGTGAAGGCGACCCCCTGAGGCCAGGCGCCGTGGGCGAAGAGGCCGGAGAGGCCGGTCGCCGTCCACACCAGGACGGTGAGGCAGAGGAGGAGACCGAAGAGGCTGAGCAACAGCCCGTCGGAGACTCCTCCGCCCTTCCGCGCCGTGTCCATCTACGCCACCGTCGACTGCGAGGAGCCGTTCATCTGCTGCTCGACGAGGATGGCGCGCTGCTCCGTCTCCCACTCCAGTTCCGGATCGGCGACCGGGTCCGAGGCCTCCGTCATGGCGCGGTCGGTGTAGACGAGCGGCCGTTCCCGCTCGGTGATGAGGTGTTTGACCACCTGCACGTTGCCGTTGACGTCCCAGACGGCGATGCCGGGGGTGAGGGTCGGGATGATCTCGACCGCCCAGCGGGGCAGGCCGAGGACCCGGCCGGTGTTGCGTGCCTCGTCGGCCTTCTGGGCGTAGATGGTCCGGGTGGAGGCCATCTTGAGGATCGCCGCCGCCTCCTTGGCCGCCGCTCCGTCGACGACGTCGGAGAGGTGGTGGACGACGGCGACGAAGGACAGGCCGAGACGGCGGCCGAACTTCAGGAGGCGCTGGAACAGCTGGGCCACGAAGGGGCTGTTGATGATGTGCCAGGCCTCCTCGACGAGGAAGATGCGCTTCTTCCGGTCGGGCCGGATCCAGGTGTGCTCCAGCCAGACGCCGACGATCGCCATGAGGATCGGCATGGCGATGGAGTTGCGGTCGATGTGGGACAGGTCGAAGACGATCAGCGGCGCGTCGAGGTCGATGCCGACGGTCGTCGGCCCGTCGAACATGCCGCGGAGGTCGCCGTCGACGAGGCGGTCGAGGACGAGGGCGACGTCCAGGCCCCAGGCCCGTACGTCGTCTATGTCGACGTTCATCGCCTCGGCCGATTCGGCCTTGGGGTGGCGGAGCTGCTCGACGATGTCGGTGAGGATCGGCTGCCGGTCGTTCTTGTGCTCGGTGACGTAGGCGTGGGCGACCTTGAGCGCGAAGCCGGAGCGCTCGTCGAGGCCGTGGCCCATCGCCACCTCGATGATCGTCCGGAGCAGGGCGAGCTGGCCGGTCGTGGTGATGGACGGGTCGAGGGGGTTGAGGCGGATGCCGGAGTCGTTGGCGACCATCGGGTCGAGCCGGATGGGAGTTATTCCCAGCTCCTGCGCGATGAGGTTCCATTCGCCGACGCCGTCCTCGCCCTGGGCGTCGAGCACGACGACCTGCCGGTCCCTGAAGCGGAGCTGGCGGAGCACGTACGTCTTCTCCAGCGCCGACTTGCCGTTGCCGGACTCGCCGAGGACCAGCCAGTGCGGGGCCGGGAGCTGCTGCCCGTACAGCTGGAACGGGTCGTAGATGTAGCCCTTCCCGCTGTAGACCTCGCGGCCGATGATGACGCCGGAGTCGCCGAGGCCGGGGGCGGCCGTCGGCAGGTAGACGGCCTGGGCCTGCCCGGTGGACGTGCGGACGGGCAGGCGGGTCGTCTCCACCTTCCCGAAGACGAAGGAGGTGAAGGCGTCGGTGAGGACGGACAGCGGATCTCGCATCGGTCTGTGCCCCTTCGGCCTTAGCGGCGGATGCCGGTCGCGAACGGCAAGGTGTTCACAAAGGCCCGGTGGTGCTCGCGGTCGCACCACTCCAGCTTCAGATACGACTTGCCGGCGGAGGCCCTGATCGTGCGCTTGTCCCGGGCGAGGGCCTCGGGCGAACGCGACGACACCGTGATGTACCCGACCAGGTTCACTCCCGCAGCGCCGCTGGCGAGATCTTCACCCCGCTGGTCGAGTCGGCCGTGGGCGGCGATGTCGCGCGGGTCGACCGTGCGGTTCATCTTGGCGGCGCGGCTGGCGTCCGCCTCGTCGTTCGTCTTCTCGGTGAGCATGCGCTCGATGGCGACCTCGGTGGGCTCCAGGTCCATGGTCACGGCGACCGTGCGGATGACGTCCGGGGTGTGGACGAGGAGCGGGGCGAGGAAGTTGACGCCGACCGGGGTCATCGGCCACTCCTTCACCCAGGCCGTGGCGTGGCACCAGGGGGCGCGGGTGGAGGACTCGCGGGTCTTGGCCTGGAGGTACGTCGGTTCCATCGCGTCGAGTTCGGCCGGCCACGTGTTTCGCTTCGTCATGGCCTGGATGTGGTCGATCGGGTGGTCCGGGTCGTACATGGAGTGCACCAGGGACGCCAGCCGGGACTGGCCGAGGGGCTGGCGCACGCGGATGTCGGCCTCGGCGAGGCGGGCGCAGATGTCGGTGAGCTCGCGGGCCATGACGACGGCGAGGCCGGCGTCGCGGTCCAGCTTGCGGGCGCCGGAGGCGTGCCGGGCGGCGCGGGCCATGGCGTTGGCCTCGGCGGCGAGTTCGCGCGTGTAGTGCATGCAGGCGACGAGGTAGGCGCGGTGCTGCTCGCTGGAGGTGGAGACCATCGACTGGAGCTGGTCGTACGACTCCATGAGCCACGCGGGCGCGTGCGGGTCGCCGCGCTGGGCGACGTCCTTGGCGTGCGCGTCGGGGTCGGCGGGAAGGGTGCGGGCGAGCATCTGGAGCCGGGTCACGAAGCCGTCGCCGTTGGCCACGTGCTTCAGGAGGGTGCCGAACCGGTCGACCAGGGCCTCCTGGTCCTCGCTGTCGCGCAGGCCGACGCCCGGGCCCTCGATCTCGATGGCGGCGGTGACCGTACGGCGGTCGGCGTGCAGCAGGACGGCGATCTCGTCCGGGCCGAAGGGGGCCGCGAGCCAGCCGACCCGGCCGATGCCGGGCGGTGGGCCGACCTCGACCTCGCGGCCGTCCAGGCGGGTGCCGGCCTCGACGACGACGGAACGGTAGGCCGTGCCGCGCTTCAGCATCCGCTTGTAACTGCGGTTGATCTCGAACCACTTGTAGAACGTGCGGTGCTTGTACGGGAGGTACACGGCGGCGATCGCGATCATCGGCAGGCCGGCGAGCAGCGCGATGCGCAGGGGGAGGAGGGGGACGAGGAGTCCGCTCATCATGCCGAGGAAGGCGCCGACGATGATCAGGGCGATCTCGCCGGTCTCGCGGTTCTTGCCGACGATCGCGTTCGGCCGGGCACGGCCGATGAGATACGTGCGGCGGGGCGCGACCGGCTGGGACTGGGTCGTCAACGCCCTGCACCTCCAGAGTTCTTGCGGTTGCTGTGCGGGGTACCCGCGGTGGGACTGCTGCTACGGGGCGCCGGCGGTGGTGTCGCGCCGCCGCTCCCGCCGCGGCTGCTGTGGGCGGCCATGCCGCCCGACACCGGGTTCGCGGGGCGGGCCGGCTGGCCGCCGCCCTGGCCGCCGCCGCTGTCGCGGGTGCTGTGCGTCTTGATGCCCTGGGAGACGAGGGAGGCGGGGGAGGAGATGACGGCGGCGGCCGCGTTCTCGCCCGCGCGGTGGAGGCGGTTGTTGCGGGAGGCGGCGATCTCGTCGCCGAAGCCGGGGACGAAGCGGTAGATCATCGCGGAGGCGAAGATGGCGAGCAGGATGATCGCCAGGCCGGAGACGACGGCGGAGAACGAGTCCGGGCCCGTGCCGGAGGAGAGCGCCCCGGCCAGGCCGAGGACGATCACGATGATCGGCTTGACCAGGATCACCGCGATCATGATGCCCGCCCAGCGGCGGACGTGGCCCCACATGTTCTTGTCGACGAGGCCCGAGTACACGACGACGCCGAGGAGCGCGCCGACGTACAGCATCACGGCGCGGAGGAACAGCTCCAGGTACAGCACGCCGGCGGCGAGGACGGTCACCAGCGACACGATGATCAGCATGATGGGGCCGCCACCGATGCTGTCGCCCTTCTGCAGGGCCTGCTTGAAGCTGCCGAAGAACACGTCGGTCTGCTGGCCCGTGCCGGACGCGATGACCTCCGTGACCGCGTCGGTGGCGTTCACCACCGTGTACAGGATCAGCGGGGTGAACGCCGAGGCGAGGACCGTCAGCCACAGGAACCCGATCGCCTCCGACAGCGCGACGGTCAGCGGCACGCCCCGCACGGCCCGCTTCGCCACGGCGAGCAGCCACAGGAGCAGCGTGAGGAAGGTCGCGGCGGCGAAGACGATGGCGTAGCGGCCGAGGAACTGCATGTTGGTGAAGTCGACGTCGGCGGTGTCTTTCACCGCCTTCGAGAGGAAGTCGATGGTGGCGACGGCCGCCTCGGCGCAGCCGCGGGCGAGCGAGGACAGCGGGTCGACCGCGGTGGTGGGGTCGGTCACGGGGGACGAGCCGGTTCCACCGCCGGACTGGCTCATCTCGCAGAGTTCCCTGGCCTGTCCCGTCAGGAGGGCGCAGTCCGGGTTGCCCGCACTGGTGCTCGGGGACGGGGTGGGCGTGGGGGCCGCCTGGGCGCTCGGGGCGAGCAGGAGGGGCGCACCGAGGAAGGCGGCGATGGCCGCGGTCGACACGCGCGCTGCCAGACTTCGGCTAGCGGGCATAGGTGAACCCTCCGTATCCCTCGACTGCCTTGGCGATCTCGTCGGCGGTCGAGGCCCGGTTGTCACCGTTGACCGGCGTGGGGCCCTCGTGCTGACTCGTGGACTCCACGCGCCAGTCTCCCCCGACCCACTTGAGCTTTTCCGTGATGGTGAACCAGGAGGAGGTGACGGGCTTGGTCGAGCCCGCGCCGGCCAGGCCGCCCAGTCCGAGGCACCAGACCTCGACCGTCGCGGCGGTCTCCGTGTAGTCGAGGACCTTGGCGCCGACCGGGATGGTGCGGGACACGAAGGTCATGCCGGAGGGGGCGGTGCCGTTCTCGTCGAGTCCGCTGCCGGTCATGAGGCCGGACGAGTAGGAGGTGTCGAGGCGCTTCAGCAGGTCGTCGACGACGGCGGGGTCGTGGATGGCACGCACGATGTCCTCGCGCGGGCCGTCCTGGAACATCTCCGCCGACCCCAGTGCCACCGCGTAGTTCGTGGCCGCGCTTTGGGCGCCCTGGTCGTCGTGGGCGTAGCCGGTGGGGATGGGGCCGGTTGTGCCGGTGACGGGGCGGGTGCCGGTGGCGGAGGTGGGGGCGGTGTCGGCGGGGGCGTGGGAGCGGGGGCCGGCGGCGTCGGCGGGGGCGCCGTCGCCGCGGTTGGCGAAGGCGATGGCGGCGACGAGGACGACCACCACGCCCACGACCGTGATGAGGGAGCGGGAGCTGCGGACGGGGCGGCGGGCGCCGCCGTAGACGTCGCCGCTGTTGCCTTCGGGCAGGCGGGTCCGGGTCTGGCCCGAGCCGCCCACGCCGCCGAAGCTGTCGTGCTCGTCACCGGGACTCATGCCGGGTACGCCCCCTCACTCGTTCGCGGGTACGGCAGTGCTGCAACATGACTGGGCATCGGGGAAGGCGGCATCAGATGGCCTCGGATGGAGATGGGTCCGACGGGAGATCAGACGGCCATCCCGTACACGATGGTGAACAGCGTGCCGAGTGATCCGATGATGAAGACGCCGGTGAGGCCGGCGACGATGAGGCCCTTGCCCTGTTCCGCGCTGAACGTGTCGCGGAGTGCGGTCGCGCCGATGCGCTGCTTGGCCGCTCCCCAGATGGCGATGCCGAGGCAGAGCAGGATGGCAACGGCCATCACGACCTCGATCATCACCTTGGCTTCGTTGCCCAGGCTCCCGAAAGGTCCCCAGTTCGGGGCGATTCCACCGATGATGGTGGTGATGTCGCCCTTTTCGGCCGCCAGGTACATGTAACTCACCGCCCATGTTGGGTAGTTATCTGCCCCTGCCGGACGGCATGGGTCATCGCCCTATCTTCGCTGATGAAACCGCTCACGTGTGACGGCTTGACGGCTCTCTTTACCCGATCCCCGCACACTTGACCGGTCTGACCGCCTTGACCTGCGGTGGTGTGGCCGGTTTCTCATGCGAAGAAGCGTATGGTCACTCTGTGTATCACGGAGGGTGACTCCGGGCAATGATTGTCGTTGTTGCACTCTTGGGGCGGCGTCAGGCGTACGAGGCGACCAGCCGGGACAGGTGACGGCCCGCCAGGAGCAGGGGTTCCTCGGTGCGGGTGGCCTGGGCGGTGGCCTGGGCGCCTTCGAGGGTGTGGACGACGGTGGCGGCGAGGTCGCGGGCCTCGGGGTCGGGGAGTCCGCAGTCGAGGAGTTTGTCGGCGATCAGGTTGCGCCACGAGTAGAGGGCGTCGGCGCAGGCCCGCTGGATGGGGTTGACGGAGCCGAGGGTCTCCAGGGCGGCGGCGGTGACGGGGCAGCCGTCGGTCCAGTCGGAGGCGCGGAGTTCGCGGGCCAGCAGGCGGGCGCAGGCGTCGACGGCGGCGGCCGGGTCGTGCTCGCCGTCGAGGGCCGAGCGCAGGAGGTCGGCGAAGGCTTCCCGGCCGTGTTCGAGGGCCGCGACGGCGACGGCTTCCTTGCCGCCGGGGAAGAAGTGGTAGACGGAGCCGAGGGTGGCGTCCGCCTCGTTCGCGATCTGCTTGACGCCGGTGCCGGTGTAGCCCTGACGCCGGATCAGGCGTGCGGCGGCGACGACGATGCGGTCGCGGGTGCTGCTGGTCTGCATGGGGGCGAGGGTAGGTCGTGTCGCGGCGGGGCGGGTAGAGCGTTCGTTCCGGTGGCCGGCGTCGGTCGAACGCGTTCGGCGCGTGACCGGGCTGTCGCGCAACGTCCCCAGGAAGGCCCTCGCCGCCTAGACTGGCCTCCGGGGCGTACTGCCATGAACCGAGGGGTGGTTGACGGTGCGTAGGGCTGGCAAGGCGTGGCTGGTGGCCGGCGGGAGCCTCGGCGTCTGCCTCGGTTTCCTCGCACTGCTCGTCGTCGGTACGTACTCGGCGGCGGCCGGCATCGCCGGCGGGGCGGGCACCGCGGCGAACGGCACCGTGGCCCTGGCGAAGGGGTCCGTGCCCGCGCTCTACCAGGGGCTGGTGCAGCGCTGGGGCAATCTCTGCCCGGCCATCAACCCGGCTCTGCTCGCCGCGCAGCTCTACCAGGAGAGCGGCTGGAACCCGCGGGCCGTGTCCCCCGCCGACGCCCGGGGCATCGCGCAGTTCATCCCGGGCACCTGGGCCGGCCACGGCGTCGACGGCGACGGGGACGGGGACCGGGACATCTGGGATCCGAAGGACGCGATCCCCTCGGCGGCCTCGTACGACTGCGAGCTCGCCGGCTACGTGAAGGACGTGCCGGGGGATCCGGCGAACAACATGCTGGCGGCGTACAACGCGGGCGCGTACCGGGTCATCAAGCACGGCGGGGTGCCGCCGATCAGCGAGACCCAGAACTACGTGCGCATCATCCGGTCCCTGGAGAAGAGCTTCGCCCGGCCCGTCGGGCGGGTCGATCCGTCCCGGCTGGCCGCGGGGGCGATCCACTACGCGCAGGGGAAGCTCGGCACGCCGTACCTGTGGGGCGGTACGGGCACGGCCGCGCAGAACGGGCGGTTCGACTGCTCCGGGCTCACCCAGGCCGCGTACGAGAGCGTCGGGATCCGGCTGCCGCGCGTCGCCAACGACCAGTACAACGCCGGTCCGCACCCCTCGCGGGAGGAGTTGCTCCCGGGGGACCTGGTCTTCTTCTCGGACGACCTGACCAACTCGCGGGCCATCCGGCACGTCGGCATCTACGTCGGCGGCGGGTACATGATCGACGCGCCGCGCACCGGGGCGGTGATCCGCTTCGACCGGGTCGACACCCCGGACTACTTCGGCGCCACCCGGGTCACCGCGGAGGGTGCGGCGGCGCTGCCGACCCATCTCCCGCAGACGTAACGGGGCCAGAGGGGTCGTCGGGCGGCTTCCCGGCCCGTTCGGGGCGTATGGGGCATGGCCGGAACTCTCCGTCATGCACTGGCCCTGAGCTGCGGAGAACCGTCTCTCTTAGGTAACGTCCTCATGATCCACCGGAGCGAGCGGAACGTACGCCTCAGGCGGTTCGTTCCCCGATCCGACCACTCTGACCACGGGGGTTGGACGACAGACACGAGAGCAAGGGGCCTCAGCAGATGGCTGTACTCGCATCGGACGGTTCGAACCCCGATGTCAGCCTGCTCTACGACATCAACGGACTGGCCAAGGCCGCTCCGCCGTGGTTCGACCGCGTCATGGAATTCGTCGGCGAGTACGGGATCGTGCTCGCGATGGTCCTCGTCGTGCTGTGGTGCTGGTGGAGCGTCCGCCGACGCGGCTCCCACACCGACTCCGTCACGGCCGTCACCGCGCTGGTCTGGGCCCCCCTGGCCGCCGGCGTCGCCCTCCTCGTCAACATCCCCATCCGCGGCTTCGTCGAGCGACCGAGACCCTTCAAGGACCATCAGGGCCTGGAGGTCCTGGTGGACGGGAAGACCGACTTCTCGTTCGTCAGCGACCACGCCACCCTGGCGATGGCCCTCGGCGTCGGCCTCTTCGTCGCCCACCGGGGCTTCGGCCTCGCCGCCATCGCCCTCGCCCTCGGCGAGGGCTTCGCCCGCGTCTACATGGGCGTCCACTACCCGACCGACGTCATCGGCGGCTTCGCCCTCGGCACGGCGGTGGCACTGCTCCTCGCCCCGCCGGCGCTGGCCCTGCTGACCCCGGTCGTCTCCGCCGTCGCCCGCTCCGCCACCGGCACCCGGCTCGTCCGCTCCCGGCGGGCCGGCGGGGCGCGCCACCCCGAGACGTTCGGCATCCCCGAGACGCGGCTCGGCGGACAGGCCGCCGGCGGCACCGGCCGGAACGACCTCGCGGCCTGAGCCACCCGCGAGAGCCCGCCCCGGGAGCGCCCGGGCCGGGCTCAGGGGACCCGCTAGTCCTGGTTCGTACGGGAGTGCTCGGTGGCGTCCGTGCGGGCGCGGTCCCGGGATCTGCGGGCCGGGCCCGTCCAGCCGCAACTGCACCGTGCCAGCGCGAACGAGCCGCGCTCCGTCGTCGTGGTGGTGTGGGCCGAGGCTTGCGCGTGCACACCACCACCGTACTGCGCGTGACGGCACGCCCCGACCGTCGTTAGGGGGATCGGGTGTCCCTCGGGCCCGCGGGGCCGGGGGTGGGCGGTCCCGGGCAAACAGCGGTGCGGCGTTGGGGGTTGGCAGGACATGGTGGTGCAGCCGTACGGACGTCCGCGGGGCCGGAGGAGCGGGGCGTTCGCCGTCACCGCCGTCCTGGTCGGCTCCCTCACCGGAGCCGCGGCGGTCTCCGGGTGTACGGCCCCCGAGGACCCGAAGCCCGTGGGCGACCCCGTCCTCGCCGTGCGGGGCGCGGCCGACGGGCTGGTGCGGGCCGGCACCTCGAAGGCGACCACCTCGATGGAGATGGCGGCCGGCGGCACCCGGGTCACCATCCGGGGCGAGGGCGGCTACGACTTCCGGCGCCGCACCGGCCGGCTCCAGGTGGTGCTGCCGAAGGACGCGGCCGGCGCGAGCGAGCACCGGCCGATCACCGAGCTCCTCACCCCCGGCGCGCTCTACATGAAGAACCGGGGCGCCGGGGTGCCCGCCGACAAGTGGGTCCGTGTCGACACCACCACCCTCGACGACGGGAACCTCGTCACGGGCGGCGCCACCGACCCCGGCGCGGCGGCCGAGCTGCTGCGGGGCGCCCTGGAGGTCACGTACCTCGGCGAGGTGGAACTGGCGGGGGTGAAAGTCGGCCACTATCGGGGCGTCGCCGACATCGCGCACGCGGCCCGGGCGGCCTCGCCGCAGCTGCGCGGGGCGCTCGCCGCGGCGGCGAAAGGGTTCGCCAAGGACACGGTGCCGTTCGACGCCTACCTGGACCGGGAGGGGCGGCTGCGGAAGGTGCGCCACCAGTTCAGCTTCAGCAACCAGGGCCGTACGGTCGCCGTCGCGTCGACGACGCTGCTGTACGGGTTCGGGGCGCCCGTCGAGGTGACGCTGCCGGACCGGCGGCACATCTACGCCGGGAAGATCGAGGCCTGACCTGACCTGGCCGGTTGATGGTGCGGACCATCGGCAAATGGTCCGGACGTGTCATGCGCGGTGCGTGGCCCCGTCCCTACGCTGGGAGACCGCTGGGAGACCGACGCCGGCAGGAAGAGGTGGATGCGCGTGGCCCCGCCCGGTACAGCAACCGTGCCCGCAGACCCGGACTGCGTCGCCCTTGCCGAGATCGAACTGTGCGGCGACCTGATCATCGCGGCCTCGGCCACCGCCGACGGGGAGCGGCTCAGCGCCGACCGGATCGACGAGGTCCTGCGCGTGGCGGCCGAGCGGGCCGTGCGGGACCTGTGACAGTCGGGCCGTACGCGGGGGATCCGACGGCCGGGCCGTACAGGGGGAATCCGGCGGCCGGGCCGTGCGGGACTCCCCCGGGGCACGGCCCCGCGGTGCTCGGGGAGCAGGGCCCCGGGCCGGCCGGGTCAGGTGCGCAGCATGCGGGCGATGGCCTTCGTGGCCTCCTCGACCTTCTCGTCGATGCCCGAGCCGGTGGCCGCCGCGTCCGCGACGCAGTGCCGCAGGTGCTCCTCGAGAAGCTGGAGCGCGAAGGACTGCAGCGCCTTCGTCGACGCCGACACCTGCGTGAGTATGTCGATGCAGTAGACGTCCTCGTCGACCATCCGCTGGAGGCCTCGGATCTGGCCCTCGATCCGGCGGAGCCGCTTGAGGTGCTCGTCCTTCTGCTTGTGGTAACCGTGCACGCCGTGCCCGTGGTCGGCCGGTTCGACCGTCTCGACGGTGTCGGGGGTGACCTGGTCCGTCTCGGTGGTCGTCATCGCGTCCTCCCGTTGTCCAGAAAGGGGGTGTATACCCCTCGTGGGTATATGGTACCGATCCCCGCCGTTCCGGGCGGGGGCACGTGCGGTTCACTGTGCCTGATGGGCGACACTGAGAGGACGCCGGTTAGCCGTGGCCGGATGATGCGCCTAGCATCAGCCTGACCGAACCCAGCACCCCGAGGACCTCACGTGCGATTTCGTCTGACCCCCAGGGAGACGAGCTTCTACGACATGTTCGCCGCATCCGCGGACAACATCGTCACGGGCTCCAAGCTCCTGATGGAACTGCTCGGAGCGGAACCTTCCGCCCGGGCCGAGATCGCGGAGCGGATGCGGGCAGCGGAGCACGCCGGCGACGACGCCACCCACGCGATCTTCCACCAGCTGAACTCCTCTTTCATCACGCCGTTCGACCGTGAGGACATCTACTCCCTCGCGTCGTCCCTCGACGACATCATGGACTTCATGGAAGAGGCCGTCGACCTGGTCGTCCTCTACAACATCGAAGAGCTCCCCAAGGGTGTCGAGCAGCAGATCGAGGTGCTTTCCCGCGCGGCCGAGCTGACCGCCGAGGCCATGCCGAACCTGCGGACGATGGCCAACCTCACGGAGTACTGGATCGAGGTCAACCGGCTGGAGAACCAGGCCGACCAGATCCACCGCAAGCTGCTCGCCCAGCTCTTCAACGGCAAGTACGACGCCATCGAGGTGCTGAAGCTGAAGCAGGTCGTCGACGTGCTGGAAGAGGCGGCCGACGCGTTCGAGCACGTGGCCAACACGGTGGAGACCATCGCGGTCAAGGAGTCCTGAGCTTCGTGGACACCTTCGCTCTGATCGTGACCATCGGTGTCGCGCTCGGTTTCACGTATACGAACGGCTTCCACGACTCCGCCAACGCCATCGCCACCTCGGTGTCGACCCGGGCGCTGACCCCCCGGGCCGCGCTCGCGATGGCGGCGGTCATGAACCTCGCCGGTGCCTTCCTGGGCAGCGGGGTCGCCAAGACCGTCAGCGAGGGCCTGATCGAGACGCCGCACGGCGACAAGGGGATGGGCATCCTCTTCGCCGCGCTGGTCGGCGCGATCATCTGGAACCTGGTCACCTGGTACTTCGGCCTGCCGTCCTCCTCCTCCCACGCGCTGTTCGGCGGCATGGTGGGCGCGGCGCTCGCCGGCGGCACGGAGGTCATCTGGGGCGGGGTGCTCGACAAGGTCGTCATCCCGATGTTCATCTCGCCGGTCGTCGGCCTCGTGGTCGGTTACCTGGTCATGTGCGTGATCCTGTGGATGTTCCGCAAGGCCAACCCGCACAAGGCCAAGCGCGGTTTCCGCATCGCGCAGACGGTGTCGGCGGCCGGCATGGCCCTCGGCCACGGTCTGCAGGACGCGCAGAAGACCATGGGCATCGTGGTGATGGCCCTGGTCATCGCCGACGTGCAGCAGTCCGGCGACGACATCCCGGTGTGGGTGAAGATCGCCTGTGCCGTGATGCTCTCGCTCGGTACGTACGCGGGTGGCTGGCGCATCATGCGGACGCTCGGCCGCAAGATCATCGAGCTGGACCCGCCGCAGGGTTTCGCGGCGGAGACCACCGGCGCGTCGATCATGTTCGGCTCGGCGTTCCTCTTCCACGCGCCGATCTCGACGACCCATGTCATCACCTCCGCGATCATGGGCGTCGGCGCCACGAAGCGCGTGAACGCGGTGCGCTGGGGCGTCGCCAAGAACATCATCCTCGGCTGGTTCATCACCATGCCGGCGGCGGCGCTGGTCGCCGCGGCGAGCTACTACGTGGTGCAGTTGCTCTTCGGCTGACGGCAGGCCGTACGCGTGACGGCAGGTCGTCGGAAATGGTCGGGCCCGGCTTCCCTTGTGGGGGAGCCGGGCCCTTCGTCATGCGGTGGCACCGCCATGCAGCACCGCAGACGTGTTTATCCGAAGCGGCCGGAGATGTAGTCCTCGGTCGCCTGGACGCTCGGGTTGGAGAAGATGCGCTCGGTGTCGTCCAGCTCGATCAGCTTGCCGGGCTGGCCGACCGCCGCCAGGTTGAAGAAGGCGGTGCGGTCCGAGACGCGGGCGGCCTGCTGCATGTTGTGCGTCACGATGACGATCGTGAAGCGCTCCTTCAGCTCGCCGATCAGGTCCTCGATGGCGAGGGTGGAGATCGGGTCGAGCGCGGAGCAGGGCTCGTCCATGAGCAGGACGTCCGGCTCTACCGCGATGGCGCGGGCGATGCACAGACGCTGCTGCTGACCGCCGGAGAGGCCGGAGCCCGGCTTGTTCAGGCGGTCCTTGACCTCGTTCCAGAGGTTGGCGCCCTTGAGGGACCGCTCGACGATGTCGTTCAGCTGGGACTTCCGGTAGCTGCCGTTGAGCCGCAGGCCCGCCGCCACGTTGTCGAAGATCGACATGGTGGGAAAGGGGTTGGGGCGCTGGAAGACCATGCCGACCGTGCGGCGGACGGCGACCGGGTCGACGTTCGTCCCGTACAGGTTCTCGTCGTCCAGCATCACCTTGCCCTCGACGCGGCCACCGGGGGTGACCTCGTGCATGCGGTTCAGGGTGCGCAGGAAGGTGGACTTGCCGCAGCCGGACGGGCCGATGAAGGCCGTCACGGAGCGGGGCTCGACGGTCATCGAGATGTCGTCGATCGCCTTGTGGGCGCCGTAGTAGGCGGAGAGGCCGCTGACGTCGATGCGCTTGGCCATGTGAATCACTTCCTATTGCCGCGGTCAGCGGCCGGTCTTCGGGGCCTTCCAGCGGGCGATGCCGCGGGCCACCAGGTTGAGGATCATGACGAAGGCGATCAGGACGAGCGCGGCACCCCACGCACGGGCCATCGCGGCGTCGGTGCCGACCGCGAACTGCTCGTAGACGTAGAGCGGCAGGGAGGACTGCGCGCCTTCGAAGGGGTTCGGGTTGATGAGCTTCGTACCGAACACGAGGAGCAGGACCGGGGCCGTCTCACCGGTGATGCGGGCGACCGCGAGCATGACGCCCGTGGTGATGCCGCCGATCGCGGTGGGCAGGACCACCTTCAGGATCGTGCGCCACTTGGGGATGCCGAGGGCGAGGGAGGCCTCGCGGAGCTCGTTCGGGACGAGCTTGAGCATCTCCTCGGTGGAGCGGACCACGACCGGCATCATCAGGATGGCGAGGGCCATCGCGCCGGCGAAACCGGAGGGGCCGAAGCCCAGCATCAGGTTCCAGGTGGCGAGGACGAAGAGGCCGGCGACGATCGACGGGATGCCCGTCATGACGTCGACGAAGAAGGTGACGGCGTGGGCGAGCTTCCCGCCCCCGTACTCGACGAGGTAGACCGCGGTCAGCAGGCCGATCGGCGCGGCGATCAGGGTCGCGATGCCGACCTGCTCGATGGTGCCGAGCAGCGCGTGGTAGACGCCGCCGCCGGCCTCGGCGTCGAGGACGCCGTTCATCGAGTGCGTCAGGAAGTAGCCGTCGAGGACGTCCATGCCCTTGCTGATCGTGACCCACGCGAGGGAGAGCAGCGGGATGACGGCGAGGACGAACGAGACCCAGATGAGGCTGGTGGCGACGCGGTCCTTGGCCTGGCGGCTGCCCTCGACCTTGGTGGTCACGGCGAAGGTGACGACGACGAAGAGCAGCGCGGCGATCAGGCCCCACTGGACCTTGCTGTGCCAGCCCGCGCCGAGGCCGATGCCGATGCCTCCGGCGATCGAGCCGGCGGCGATGGCGGCCGGGGTCCAGCGGGGGAGCCGGGCGTGGGAGAGAGGCCGCCGCGGGGCGGCCTGGACCGGACGTTCCTGTATGGCGTGGCTCATGCCGCGGCCCCCGAGTACTCCTTGCGGCGGCCGATGATCCAGCGGGCGGCGCCGTTGACCAGCAGGGTGATGGCGAAGAGGACGAGACCGGAGGCGATCAGCGCGTCCCGGCCGAACTCGTTGGCCTCGTTGAACTTGGCGGCGATGTTCTGCGCGAACGTGCCGCCGCCCGGGTCGAGCAGGTGGCCCGAGATGAGGAAGCTGGGGGAGAGGACCACGGCGACGGCCATGGTCTCGCCGAGCGCGCGGCCGAGGCCCAGCATGGAGGCGGAGATGATGCCGGAGCGGCCGAAGGGCAGCACCGACATGCGGATGACCTCCCAGCGCGTGGCGCCGAGGGCGAGGGCGGCTTCCTCGTGCATCCGGGGGACCTGGAGGAAGACCTCACGGGTGACGTTGGTGATGATCGGAAGGATCATGATCGCCAGCAGGATGCCCACGGTGAAGAGGTTGCGGGCGACGCCGTCGCTGGACTTGTCGAAGATGTACGTCCAGCCCATGTACTGGTCGAGCCACTCGTTCAGGCCGGCCAGGTACGGGACCAGGAAGATCGCGCCCCACAGGCCGTAGATGATGCTGGGCACGGCGGCGAGCAGGTCGACGACGTACGCGAGCGGCTTGGCCAGCTTGCGCGGGGCGTAGTGCGAGATGAAGAGGGCGATCCCGATCGCGACGGGCACGGCGATGAGCATCGCGATGACCGACGAGACGACCGTGCCGAACGCGAGGACGGCGATGCCGAAGACCGGCGGGTTCGCGGCGGGGTTCCACTCGAAGGTGGTGAAGAAGTTCGTGCTGT
Organism: Streptomyces sp. LMG1-1-1.1; assembly: GCF_040815545.1. Taxonomy (NCBI): domain Bacteria; kingdom Bacillati; phylum Actinomycetota; class Actinomycetes; order Kitasatosporales; family Streptomycetaceae; genus Streptomyces; species Streptomyces sp. LMG1-1-1.1. The sequence continues at coordinate 21,150 of NZ_JBFPNH010000027.1, forward strand.
CCTTCGAGATGGCGAGGACGGCGCGGTAGGTGAGGAAGACCGCGATAGCGGCCATGATCACGAGGAGGGTGATGCCGGAGCCTCGGGACAGACCGCTGAAGATGCGGTCCCCGGGGCGGGACGCGCTCTTGGCGCGCCGGCTCCTCTGTATGTCTGGTGTGGAAGTAGCCATCTGCTTCTCCGGTCTGCGGCGCCCGTACGGCGTGTACGGGCTCCTGGCGGCGGTGCACCGGATGCCGGGCCGGCCCCCCGGGTCCTTCGGGCGCGAGCCTTCGGGAGGAGGGGCCGGACCCGGCCGGGGGTCAGGACAGGGTGGGGACGATCGCGCGGACCTTGGCCGCGATCTCGGCCGGGAGCGGGGCGTAGCCGGCCTCGGAGAGGACCTTCTGGCCCTCCTCGCCGGACGTGTAGGTGAGGAACGCCTTCAGGGTCGCCAGGGTCTCCGGCTTGTTGCCCTTGTCGCAGGCGATCTCGTACGTGACCAGGGTCAGCGGGTAGGCGCCCTCGGCCTTGGTCGTGTAGTCGAGGGAGAGGGCCAGGTCGCTGCCGGTGCCCTTGACCTTGGCGGCGGCGATGGCCTTGGAGGCGTTCTCCGTGGTCGCGGCGACCGGGGCGGAGGCGCCGGTGTTCACGCTGACCGTGGAGATCTTGTTGGCCGTGGCGTACGAGAGCTCGAAGTAGCCGATGGAGCCCTCGGCGTCCTTGACCGCGGTGGCGACACCGGAGGAGCCGTTGGCGGCCTGGCCACCCGGGGCGGGCCACGACTTGGTCTTCGGGTCGTACTTCCAGTCCGCCTTCGCGGTGGCCGACAGGTACTTGCCCAGGTTCTGGGTGGTGCCCGACTCGTCCGAGCGGTGGAAGGCCTGGATGGTGGTGTCGGGGAGCTTCGCGCCCGGGTTCAGCTTGGCGATCGCCGGGTCGTTCCACTTGGTGATCTTCGTGTCGAAGATCTTGGCGAGGGTGGGGGCGTCCAGGACGAGGTTGTCCACGCCTTCCAGCTTGTACCCGATGGCGATGGGGCCGCCGACCATCGGAAGGTTGATGCCCTTGCCGCCCTTGCAGATCTTCTGCGACTCGGCGACCTCTTCGTCCTTCAGGGCGGAGTCGGAACCCGCGAAGGTGACCTGGCCCTGGTTGAACTTGGTGATGCCGCCGCCGGAGCCGATCGCCTGGTAGTTGACCTCGACGCCGGAGCACGCGGCCTGGAAGTTCTTGACCCACAGGTCCATGGCGTTCTTCTGCGCGCTGGAGCCGGCGGCCAGGAGCTGGCCCTTGGCGCCGTCACAGGCGATGTTCGACGCGGCCGCGGTGGTCTTGGAGGCGCCGTCCTTCGTGGGCGTCTCCGAGTTGTTGTCCGAACCACACGCCGACAGGACGAGCGCACCGGAGACGACGAGGGCACCGATCGCGGAGGCGCGAAGCCCGTTCTTGCGCGAAAGCTTCACTTTCGGGTGTTCCTTCCAGAAGCCGCCCTGTCGCGGACCGAGTGTCCTGAACGTTCTACGGCGGCGTGTGTCGGTTGGTTGGTGCGGCGTACTGCTTCGTGCACCGTGTAAGGCCGAAATTAGGCAGAACAGGTGAAGCGGTCGACGGGGGAGAGTGAACGGGAAGTGAACCGTGCCGTAAGCCCGGGTGCGGGGCCCTTGGGCGGGCGGCGGGCTTCCGGCTCCGACTCGTGCGGGTCCGTGGCCCCGTCGCCCTCTCCGCCAGCTGCCCACTTCTCGAACACCCACGCCTCCTGGCCGGCGCCTGTCACCCCTTGCCGCGCGGCCCGCCTCCTGGCTGGCGCCCGTCGCGCCCTCGCCGTGCGGCCACGCCTACGGGCTGGCGCCCGTGGCCCGCGTGTCGTGCGGGCACGCCTACGGGCTGGTGCCCGTCGCCCGCCCACCGCCGTGTCCGCCCGTCGCCCCCTTGCCGTGCGGCCACGCCTACGGGCTGGCGCCCGTCGCCCCTTTGCCGTGCGGCCGCGCCCCTCTGGCTGGCGCCCGTCGCTCGCCCACTGCCGTGTGGGCAATCGTCCCGCTGGGGCGGGACGGGTGGGCACACGGGACGGCGCCCCTTGCCGGGCCTAGGCTTCCGCGCCTGGACGGTGCGCCGAAGGTGCGGCGCCGTCGTGGGTTGTGCCCACCCGTTCCGCCCCTGCGGAACAGCTGCCCACAACGCGGGTGGCAGGCGGGAGGGGCGGCCCGTGCCCCGGGTTCTATGGGGGCGCAGCCCGCAACGCGCGGGTGGCGGCCGGGAGGGAGGGGCCCGGACCTCGGTCCCGTGGGGCGCAGCCCGCAACGCGCGGGTGGCGGCCGGGAGGGAGGGGCCCGGACCTCGGTCCCGTGGGGCGCAGCCCGCAACGCGCGGGTGGCGGCGGGGAGGGAGGGGCCCGGACCTCGGTCCCGTGGGGCGCAGCCCGCAACGCGCGGGTGGCGGCGGGGAGGGAGGGGCCCGGACCTCGGGTTCAGTGGGGGCGCAGCTCATAACCCAGGTGGCGGCCGAGAGGGAGGGGCCCGGACATCTCACCCGTGGGCGCAGCCCACAAGCCAGGTGGCCGGCCGGGAGGGAGGGGCCCGGAACTCGGTTCCGTGGGCGCAGCTCGCACCGCGCGGGTGGCGGCTGGGAGGGAGGGGTCCGTGCCTCGGGTTCTGTGGGGGCGCAGCCCGCAATGCGGGTGGCAGCCGCTGGGAGGGAGGGGGCCCGTGCCTTGGGGCGAGTGGGGGCGCGGGCCGCGACCCGGGTGGAGGGGGCGGTCCGTGGCTCGGGCTCAGGGGGTGGTGGTGAGGGCGGCGTCGAGGAGGGTGCGGTCGCGGGGTTGGGTGAGGCGGAGGCGGGCGGCGGGTGGGGGGAGCCAGAGGAGGGCGTCGACCTCGGAGGTGGGGGTGAAGGTGCCGGAGAGAGCGCGGGCGGACCAGTAGGTGACGTGTTTGGGGCGGCCGGCGACCGTGTAGTGGGCGCTGGGGAGGCGGGGGCCGAGCTCGCAGTGGCGGCCGGTCTCTTCAAGGACCTCGCGGACGGCGCAGGCGCTCGCCGATTCGCCGCGCTTGCGTTTGCCCTTGGGGTGGGACCAGTCGTCGTATTTGGGGCGATGGACCAGGGCGATCTCGATGCCGTGGCCGGACGGGGCCGGGCGCCAGAGGACGCAGCCTGCGGCGAGGACGGGTGGGGGGTCGGGGGTGGTCATGGGACGGGTGCGGTGGTGCGGTGCCAGGCGTGCTGGAAGGCGAAGCGGGCGGCTTCGACCTCGTGGCGCTGGTCGGCGTGGAGGACGCCGAGGGCGTACGCGGTGGCCGGGGCGATCCGCGGCGTGCGGGCCGCGGTGGCGGCGGCCGTGGCGGCTTCGGCGGCGTCGCGGTGCCGGTCGAGGGCGCGGGCGGCCTCGTACAGGGCGGAGTCGGGTTCACCGCCGGTGTGCAGGGCTTCGGAGGCGTACCGGTGCAGGCGCAGCAGGAGCCGGGTCTGGTGCCAGGGCGCGTCCTGGGTCTCCCCGGCGCCGAGACCGAGGGCCTCGGCGTTGTACGGGTGGGCAGCCCGGGTCAGGGGCAGCGCGGCCACCGCGTCGAGGAGGCGCCGTTCGGCGGCCTCGGCGGGGCCGTCCAGGACCTCGACGGCGGGCGCCGAGCCCAGGGGGCCGAGGGGTACCTCGGAGGCGAGCAGCGCGAGGGCGTCGGCGACGGCGTGGAAGCGTGCGGAGCCCAGGGCCTGGAGGGCAGCCGAGTGGGCGCGCGTTCGGGCCAGGGTCAGCTGCCGGTCGAGCAGGGCGCCGGCGCGGGCGGCGCCCACGGAGAGCCCGTGCGCCTCGCTGCCGCGTGCGGCGGGCACACCCGACCGGCCACCCGGCGAGCCGCCGGACGCGCTGCCCGTGGCCGCACCGGCCGAGCTCCTCGTACCGGCCGAGCCACCCGTGCGGGCTGAGCTTCCCGTGAGGGCTGAGCCACCCGTGAGGGCTGAACTTCCCGTACCGGCCGAGCCGCCCCTAAGAGCCGAGCTCCCCGTACCGGCCGAGCCGCCCCTAAGAGCCGAGCTCCCCGTACCGGCCGAGCCGCCCGCAAGCGCCGAGCCACCCGTCCCGGCCGAGCCACCCGCACCGGCAGAACTCCCCGTACCGGCCGAGCCGCCCCTAAGAGCCGAGCTCCCCGTACCGGCCGAGCCGCCCCTAAGAGCCGAGCTCCCCGTACCGGCCGAGCCGCCCCTAAGAGCCGAGCTCCCCGTACCGGCCGAGCCCCCCTTGCTCGCCGAGTTCCCCGTATCCGCTACGCCATCCACTACGCCGCCGCCCGCGCCCGTAGCCGTCCCGTCCGGCCCGCTAGGGGTGTACGACCCGCCGCCCGTGCCGTTCGACAGGCGGGACAGGGCGTCTACGAGGCGGACGAGGCGGGAGGTGCAGGCGTGTTCGAGGGCGAGGGTGCCGGAGAGCCAGGCGAGTTCGGTGCGGAGGTGGTCGGCCCAGGTGGGGTCGAGGAGGGGGCGGAAGGTGTGGAGGGTGCCGCTGATGCGGCGGGCGGCGCCGCGGAGGGTGCGGGCCGCTTCCTCTGTTCCGGCGGTGTCGGAGCCGCTCTCGTGGTGCAGGCGGAGGCCGCGGAGGAAGTCCGCGGCCCGGGCGTGCAGGTAGGGAGCGAGGACCTCGCCCGCCGTGATGTCCGCCGAGTGGTCAGGGTTGTGCACGCCGGCGCCTCCGCGCGTCGATGAGCATCTCCTGGACGTGCCGCAGGGGGCGGCCCTCGGGGTCGGTCGCGTGCCGCGTCCAGTTCCCGTCGGGGCCGAGGTGCCAGGAGGAGGTGGTGTCGGACATCCCGGTCTCCAGGAGCCGGGTGAGTGCGGCCCGGTGCGCCGGGTCCGAGACCCGCACGAGGGCCTCGATCCGGCGGTCCAGGTTGCGGTGCATCATGTCGGCGCTGCCGAACCAGACCTCGGGTTCGCCGCCGTTGCCGAAGGCGAAGACCCGGGAGTGCTCCAGGAAGCGGCCGAGGATCGAACGGACCCGGATGTTCTCCGAGAGGCCGGTGACGCCGGGGCGCACGGCGCAGATGCCGCGGACCCAGATGTCGACGGGGACGCCTGCCCGCGAGGCCTGGTAGCAGGCGTCGATGATGGCCTCGTCGACCAGCGAGTTGACCTTGATCCGGACGTACGCGGGCCGGCCGGCGCGGTGGTGGGCGATCTCCTTGGTGATCCGGGAGACCAGCCCGTCGCGCAGCGACTTCGGGGCGGTGAGCAGCCGGCGGTACGTCTCGCGGCGGGAGTAGCCGGAGAGCCGGTTGAACAGGTCCGAGAGGTCCGCGCCGACCTGCGGGTCGGCGGTCAGCAGGCCCAGGTCCTCGTAGAGGCGGGCCGTCTTCGGGTGGTAGTTGCCGGTGCCGACGTGGGAGTAGCGGCGCAGGAGTTCGCCCTCCTGCCGTACGACGAGCGACAGCTTGCAGTGGGTCTTGAGGCCGACGAGGCCGTACACGACGTGGCAGCCGGCCTCTTCCAGCTTGCGGGCCCACTTGATGTTGGCCTGCTCGTCGAAGCGGGCCTTGATCTCGACGAGGACGAGGACCTGCTTGCCGGACTCGGCGGCGTCGATGAGGGCGTCGACTATCGGCGAGTCGCCGGAGGTCCGGTACAGCGTCTGCTTGATCGCGAGGACGTCCGGATCGGCCGCCGCCTGCTCCAGGAAGGCCTGCACGGAGGTCGAGAACGAGTCGTACGGGTGGTGGAGCAGGACGTCCCGCTCGCGCAGCGCCGCGAAGATGTCGGGTGCGGACGCGGACTCGACCTCGGCGAGGTCCCGGTGGGTGCCGGCCACGAACGTGGGGAACCTGAGTTCAGGCCGGTCCTGCCCGGCGATCCCGAAGAGTCCGGTGAGGTCGAGCGGGCCGGGCAGCGGGTAGACCTCGGCGTCGGAGACCTTCAGCTCGCGGACGAGCAGGTCGAGGACGTACGGGTCGATGGACTCCTCGACCTCCAGGCGCACGGGCGGCCCGAAGCGGCGCCGCATGAGCTCCTTCTCCAGGGCCTGGAGGAGGTTCTCGGCGTCGTCCTCCTCGACCTCCAGGTCCTCGTTGCGCGTCACCCGGAACATGTGGTGCGCGAGCACCTCCATGCCGGGGAACAGCTCCTCCAGGTGCGCCGCGATGACGTCCTCCAGGGGCACGTACCGCTGCGGTGAGGCTTCCAGGAAGCGGGAGAGCAGCGGCGGCACCTTGACGCGCGCGAAGTGGCGGTGGCCGCTGACCGGGTTGCGTACGACCACGGCGAGGTTGAGGCTCAGGCCGGAGATGTACGGGAAGGGGTGGGCCGGGTCCACGGCCAGCGGGGTGAGCACCGGGAAGATCTGCTGCCGGAACAGGGTGAAGAGCCGGGCCTGTTCCTTCTCGGTGAGTTCGGGCCAGCGGATCAGGTGGATGCCCTCGTCGGCGAGGGCCGGGGCCACGTCCTGCTGGTAGCAGGCCGCGTGCCGGGCCATGAGTTCGCGCGAGCGGGTCCAGATCAGGTCGAGGACCTCGCGGGGCTGGAGGCCGGAGGCCGAACGGGTGGCGACGCCGGTGGCGATGCGGCGCTTCAGGCCGGCGACGCGGACCATGAAGAACTCGTCGAGGTTCGACGCGAAGATCGCCAGGAAGTTCGCCCGTTCGAGGAGGGGCGTGGTCGGGTCCTCGGCGAGTTCGAGCACCCGCTCGTTGAAGGCGAGCCAGCTGCGCTCCCGGTCGAGGAAGCGGCCCTGGGGGAGTGCGTCGCCCAGGGCGCCGTCGTCCTCGTACGTGTCGGGATCGGCGTCCAGGCCGTGGTCCAGCTCGTCCACGGCGCTCGCGTTGACCACGAGGGGGCGGTGCGCGGCTATGGGGCCGAGCGACGGCGGGGCGGACTGCGGGGCGGAGGGCTGGACCGGGACCTCGGCGGGCTGCTGGCTCATGGGCCCATTCTTCCGCGCGAAGGGGTGGTCGGGCGCGTCGGAGCGGGCCGTGGGGCCGGGAAGCCTCCCTTTGGGGAGGCTGGACACGGAGCGCTTCATTGCGTGAGCGTCGCAAGCGCGTCTGAATGGCCGGTAACGACGACATGTCGTACGGGAATCGGGGGCGGGGCCTTGTGCGGGCCCCGCCCCCGGGTGTTCACGCGTGTCGGATACGTGTGTGGGCTACACGTGTCGTGTGCGTGTGTGCGTGTGTGCGTGTGTCCGCTAAGCGTGCCGGGCGCGCAGGACGCGGAAGGCGGCGAAGAGGGCGAGGGCGGCGAGGGCGACGAGGATGCCGGCCTCGATGAGCTGGGTGGGCCAGAAGTGGGACGCGGGGTGGAACTCGACGAACTGGCCGGTGACGCCGTGCCGGGCCTGGCACGCCGCCTCCAGCTTGCCCCACATGTCCGGGGTGGCGTCCGAGCCGGGGGTGGCCGACACCTCCTCCCAGCAGATCAACTCGCTGAAGCGGGCGCCGGAGGCGGTGAGCAGCCCCGAGTCCGTCACGAAGGCGTCCGTCGGGACCCGGAGGGTGGCGCCGAGGGAGCCGCCGGCCGTCTGCACGGAGAGGAAGGACCAGCGGAACGAGCTCAGGGTGAGGAGGACGACGCCCATGACCAGGCCGGTGGCCGCCATGGCGACGAGGGTGCGGCGGACGAGCTGGCCGATGAGGGCGCCGACGGCGACGGCCGCGAGGACGTACGCGAAGAGGACGATGCCGCCGGCCTCGTACTGGCCGCGGTCGGACCAGGTGAGGCCGTAGCTGCCGGAGACGCGGTTCCAGCCGATCCGGAAGACGCCCAGGAGGGCGAGCAGGGTGAGGAAGGCGATCGCGGTCGCGGTGACGAGTTTGGCGCGGAGCCAGGCCGCCGGGCTGATCGACTGGGTGAGGGAGAGCTTGTACGTCCCCGACTCGAATTCGCGGGCGACGAGCGGGCCCGCGACGAAGGCTCCGGCGAGCAGCGGCAGGAGGAGCAGGTACGTGCCCGCGTGCTCGACGGCCATGCGCAGCGTCTCGTAGCCGCGGTTCTCGTCGGCGGGGACCCAGTAGCCGTCCTGGACCCAGCGGTCGGGGGTCTGCGCGTCCCACAGTCGCAGTCCGCCGATCACCGCCAGCGACACGGCGACCGCGGCGCCCGCGAGCCACAGGGTGCGGCGGTACTGGCGGACCGTCACCCAGTAGGCGCCCGTGAGGGAGGGGGTGCTCATGCCGGGGCTCCTTCGGGGGCGCGGAGGTGGGCGAGGAGGAGGTCTTCGAGGGAGGGCTCGGTGGTCTTCCAGGGGCCTTCGACGGGGCCTCGGCGGCGGACGAGGGCGGTGAGCTGACGGCCCGTGGTGCGGGATTCGACGACGGTGTGCGGGGCGAGGTCGGCGACGGGGCCGGTGAGCAGGGTGTGGGCGGCGAGGAGGTCGTCGACGGCTCCTTCGAGGCGGACCCGGCCGCCGTGGAGGAGGATCAGGTGGTCGCAGGAGCCTTCGAGCTCGGTGAGGATGTGCGACGACATGACGACGGTGGTGCCGTGTTCGGCGGCGTCGGCCATGAGCAGGCCCATCAGCTGGTGGCGGGCGAGCGGGTCGAGGTCGGCCATCGGCTCGTCCAGGAGCAGCAGTTCGGCGCGCTTGCCGAGGGCGAGTGCGAGGGCGACGCGGGTGCGCTGGCCGCCGGAGAGGTCGCGGACGAGGGTGTGCGGGTCGAGTTCGCCGGCGATCACCCGTCCGGCGGCGGCCTCGTCCCAGCGGCCGGGGTTGAGCTCGCGGCCCATGCGCAGGGTGTCGGCGACGGTGAGCCTGGGGTGGAGTGGTTTGTCCTGGGCGACGTACGCGAGGTGTTCGCGGGCGGGGGCCCGGAGGGTGCCTTCGGTGGGGCGCAGGATGCCGGCGGCGAGGGCGAGGAGGGTGGACTTGCCGGCGCCGTTGGGCCCGACGAGGGCGCAGATCCGGCCGGCGGGGAGGGTGAAGTCGCACGCGCGGAGCGCCCAGCCCCTTCCTCTTCCGGGGTAGCGCTTGCCCAGGAGGTCGGCCTCCAGGGCGGTGGCCTTCGTCATCGTTCGTGGTCCCCCTCGAAGTGTTCCTTCAGTACGGATGTGAAGAGCGCGGCGACGTCGTCCCGTTCCATTCCCGCGGCGCGTGCCCGGCGGGCCCAGTCGGCGAGTTCGCCGCGCAGGGGCGAGTCGGCGGGGCCGGTGCCGAGGGTGGTGCGGACGAAGGTGCCGAGGCCGCGGCGGGCCTCGACGAGGCCTTCGCGTTCGAGTTCGCGGTAGGCCTTGAGGACCGTGTTGGGGTTGATGGCCGTCGCTTCGACGACCTCGCGTGCGGTGGGCAGTCGGTCGCCCGGTTCCAGGAGGCCCATCCGGAGGGCCTGTTTCGTCTGCTGGACGATCTGGAGGTAGGTGGCGACGCCACTGCGCCGGTCGATGCGGTACTCGACCACGTTCCTTTGCACCACCCTTTCACTAATCAAGTAGTGAAAGGGTGGTGCAAAGAAGGGGGCGGTGTCAACCGCCCCCTTCCGGCAGGGACTTACGACTCCGTGCGGTACATCAGGTCCACCTCGTGCGTGGCGAAGCCGATGCCCTCGTAGACCCGCACCGCCGCCGTGTTGTCCGCGTCCACGTAGAGCATCGCGGTGGGGAGCCCCTGGGCCGCCAGGTGGCGCAGGCCGATCGCGGTGAGCGCCTTGCCGAGGCCGCCGCCCTGGGCGTCCGGCAGGATCCCGACCACGTACACCTCGCCGAGCTGCTCCTCGGCGTGGGTCTTCGTCCAGTGGAAGCCGATCAGCTTCCCGTCCTTCTCCGCGAGGAAGAAGCCCTTCGGGTCGAACCACGGCTCGGCCATGCGGTCGTCCAGGTCCCGCTGGGTCAGCGAGCCCTGCTCGGGGTGGTGCGCGAACGCGGCGGCGTTGACGACGAGCCAGGCCGCGTCGTCCTGGCCGGGCGTGAAGGTGCGGACGGTGACGCCCTCGGGCAGCACCGGCTCCGGGATGTCGAGCGGCACCAGGGGCCGCCGCAGCTGGCGCAGCTCGCGGAAGAGGGTCAGGCCGAGGACCTGCGCCAGGTGCCGGGCCGCCGACTTGCCGCCGTGCGCCCAGACGCGCAGCCGCTTGCCGGAGGCGCCGAGCAGTGCCGTGCCGAGCGCCCGGCCGTGGCCGCGGCCGCGGTTCGCCGGGTGCACGACGAGCTCGGCCGCCGGCGCCTCGATCGGGTCGGTCTCCTCCAGCTGGGCGTATCCGTAGAGCTGGGAGCCGACGGTGAGCAGGAAGTGCGTCACGCCCTCGCGCCTGCCGTGGCGCAGGTAGAGCCGCCCCTGCTCGGACACGGCGTGCAGCCCGTCGGCGTGGTCGGCCGCCTCGAGCAGCTCCAGAACGTCCTGGACCTGCTCCGGTGTGAGCTCGTCATACGTGTGGATCTGCCGTCCGGGTTCGAGGGCCGGCGCCGTGTCGGAAGTCATGGACACGAGCCTACGGCGACTGCTCGTCGGCAAGAGGCAACTGTCTTGTAACCAGCCACCCCCTGTTGCGCTACGCGCGTTGACTCTAGGCTGCACGCGCAACGGGGTGTAGATCAAGGCCGCGAATCGGGGCAAGGGGACAAGGGGAGAGATGGCAGCGACACCGAGGAAGAACAGGACCGCGCGGCGAATTCTGGTCGCAGGAGCGGGTCTTGCGACGGTCGGGGCGCTCGTCGCCGCGATGCCGTCGGCCGGGGCGGCGGGGGACGCGTACGCCGCGGGTCAGGGGACGAACGGCAAGGGATGGGGCCGGATGGTCGACGTCCAGCTGCTGTCCTTCAACGACCTGCACGGGAACCTGGAGCCGCCGGCCGGTTCGTCGGGTCAGGTGACGCGCACCAAGCCGGACGGGACGACCGAGAAGATCGACGCGGGTGGTGTCGAGTACCTGGCCACGCACCTGCGCCAGGCCCGTGAGGGGAATCGTTACTCCATCACGGCCGCGGCCGGTGACATGATCGGCGCGTCGCCGCTGCTGTCGGGGCTCTTCCACGACGAGCCGACCATCGGCGCGCTGAACGAGCTGGGCCTGGACGTCACCTCGGTGGGCAACCACGAGTTCGACGAGGGCGCGGCCGAGCTGTCCCGGATGCAGAACGGCGGCTGTCACCCGACCGCCGGCTGCTTCGTCGAGGGCGAGGAGTTCGAGGGGGCCGACTTCCCCTACCTCGCGGCGAACGTGACGCAGGAGAAGACGGGCCGGCCGCTGCTCGACCCGTACTTCATCTGGGAGAAGGACGGCGTCAAGATCGGCTTCATCGGCGTGACCCTGGAGGGCACTCCGAACGTCGTCACCGCCGAGGGCGTCAAGGGCCTGAAGTTCGGCGACGAGGTCGAGACGATCAACAAGTACACGAAGGTCCTGGAGCGCAAGGGCGTCAAGTCCATCGTCGCCCTGGTCCACGAGGGCGGCATGCCGGCCTCGGCCTCGTACAACTACGAGTGCGACGGTGACGGCGACGGTGACGGCGAGGGCGTCTCCGGCGCGATCGTCGACATCGCCAAGAACGTCTCGCCGCAGGTCGACGCGCTGGTCACCGGCCACACCCACCAGGCGTACGTGTGCTCCATCCCGGACCCGGCGGGCAAGCCGCGCCTGGTCACCTCGGCGTCCTCGTTCGGCAAGCTGTACACGGACACGACGCTGACGTACGACCGCGCCACCAAGGACATCGTGCGGACGGCGGTGGCCTCGGCCAACCACGTCGTCACGCGTGACGTGCCGAAGGCCGCGGACCTCACGAAGCTGATCGAGGACTGGCGCACGATCGCCGCGCCGGTCGCGAACCGCCCGCAGGGCTTCATCGCCGCCGACATCAACGGCCGCGGCTCCACCGCGTACGAGAAGCCGCTCGGCGACGTGATCGCCGACGCGCAGCTGGAGGGCCTGGCCCCGGCGGACAAGGGCGGCGCGCAGCTGGCCCTGATGAACCCGGGCGGTATCCGCTCCGACCTGGTCTTCAAGGCGTCCGGCGCCGAGGGCGACGGCGTGGTGACCTACGGCGAGTCGTTCACCGTGCAGCCCTTCACCAACATGATGAACGTGGTCGACCTGTCCGGCGCGAACCTGATCACCGCGCTGAAGCAGCAGGTCAGCGGCTCGAACCTGAACAGCATCAAGATCCTTCAGGTCTCGAAGGGCCTCACCTACACGCTCGACATGACGAAGACGGGCGCGGACCGCGTCGTCGACGGCACGGTCAAGCTGAACGGCGAGGCGATCGACCCGTCGAAGACCTACCGCGTCGCGATGAACGAGTTCCTGGCGGGCGGCGGCGACGGCTTCGCGGCCCTGGCCACCGGCACCAACAAGCTGGTCGGCGCCTCGGACCTGGACGTCTTCAACGCCTACCTGGCGAAGAACTCCTCGGCCTCCGCGCCGCTGCAGGTTCCGGCCGCGGACCGGATCACGGTCGTGAAGTAGCACCTGACCGGCCCTGAGGGGGCGGCGGACCGCTTCGGCGGACCGCCGCCCCTTTCGCGTGCCGCCCCTTTCGCGTGCCGCCCCTTTCGCGTGCCGCCCCTTTCGCGTGCCGCCCCCTTTCGCGTGCCGCCCCGGCCGCTGCCGGGACCGGCCACCGGTCGACCGGGTGCGGATTCCGGCGTGATCGCACCCTGTGCTTGTTGATGCGTACCTGTCATAGTGCGGTGCCATGGACCGACGACGATTTCTCGTGGCGGCGGCAGGCGCCGGAGCCGCCCTCCTGGCAGGCGCCCCACCGGCGGCGGCCGTCGACACGCGCGCGTGGATGGCCGGGCACGGCGACGGCACCGCCCTGCAGCGGCTGACCATCCCCGGCACGCACGACTCGGGCGCCCGGTTCGGCGGGCCCTGGACCGAGTGCCAGAACAGCGTGATCGCGCAGCAGCTGGACAGCGGCATCCGGTTCCTGGACGTCCGGTGCCGGGTGACGGGCGGATCGTTCGCCATCCACCACGGGGCCTCGTACCAGAACACGATGTTCGGCGACGTCCTCGTCGCCTGCCGGGACTTCCTCGCCGCACACCCCTCCGAGACCGTCCTCATGCGGGTCAAGCAGGAGTACTCCGAGGAGTCCGACGCCGTCTTCGGCGACGTGTTCACCGACTACCTGGACCGGCGCGGCTGGCGCCCCCTGTTCCGGATCGGCGCCGGACTGCCGCTGCTCGGCGAGGCACGCGGGCGCGTCGTGCTGCTCGCCGACAACGGCGGACTGCCCGGCGTCCGCTACGGCGACGGCGCCCTCTTCGACATCCAGGACGACTACATGGCCGAGCCGATCGCCAAGTACCCCAAGGTCGAGGCCCACTTCCGCAAGGCCGCCACCCAGCCCGGCCGGCTCTACGTCAACTACGTGTCGACCGCCGCCCTGCTCCCGCCCCGCTGGAACGCCGACCGGCTCAACCCCCGCGTCCACGGATTCCTCGACGGCGCCGAGATGGCCGGCCGGACCGGGCTCGGGATCGTCCCGATGGACTTCCCGAACACCCGCTCAGGCCTCGTCGAGGCCCTCATCCGGCACAACTGACAGCTCGGGCGGCGGCGTCGGCGCCCCCGGGAGACGCAGCCGCGCCACGGTGCCGCCGCCCTCCGCGGGGGACAGCGACACCGTGCCCCCGGCCTGCTGCACCGTACGCGCCACGATCGACAGGCCCAGGCCCGAGCCCGGCAGGCTGCGGGCCGACGGGGAACGCCAGAAGCGGTCGAAGACGTGCGGGAGCTCGTCGGGGGAGATGCCGGGGCCGTGGTCGCGGACCGTGAGCTCGCCCCGCATCAGGGAGACCTCGACCTCGCCCCGCGGCGGCGAGAACTTCACCGCGTTGTCCAGGACGTTGACCAGGGCCCGTTCGAGCGCCGCCGGCTCCGCCCGCACGTACCAGGGCGCCAGGTCCATGACGAACGACAGCTCGGGGCCCCGCAGCCGCGCCCGGTCCAGGGCCGAGCGGAGGATGCCGTGCAGCGGTACGACCTCCAGCGGGCCCGGCCGCACCGTGTCGGGGCGGGCCAGCTCCTGGAGGTCGCCGATCAGCGCGGCCAGCTCCGTCATCTGCGCCTTCACCGAGGCCATCAGGGCCCGCCGGTCGTCCGGCGGGATCGCCCGGCCGGTCTCCTCGCTGCGCGCCAGGAGCTCGACGTTCGTCCGCAGCGAGGTCAGCGGCGTCCGCAGCTCGTGCCCCGCGTCGGCGATCAGCTGCGCCTGCCGGTCCCGGGACGTCGCGAGCGCCGCCGTCATCGCGTTGAACGAGCGCGACAGGCGGGCGATCTCGTCCTCGCCCTCCACCGGGATGCGGACCGTCAGGTCCTCGGTCGCGGCCACGTGCTCGACCGCCTCGGTCAGCCGGTTCACCGGCTCCAGACCGGTCCGCGCCACCCACAGGCCGGCCGCGCCCGCGCCGACGACCCCGATCCCGGAGACCAGGAGCAGGACCCAGCGCAGCGTGGACATCGAGTTGTCGATCTCGGCGAGCGGCCGGGCGACGGAGACCGCGAGCCCGATCGGGCCCTCCTGCGGATAGGTGTAGACCCGCATCTCCCGCCCGGCGTCGTCCTTCACCGTGTGCAGGGCGTACTCCAGCTGCCCCCGCGCCACGCCGAGGTCACCGGGCCCGGCCGGGATCGCGGCCTTCCCCGAGGTGCAGACGCTGCCGTTGGCGAGGATGACCTGCACCGTGTACGAGCCCGCCACCGGCGGCGGCGTCGTGCCCTGCCGGCACAGCGCGAGCAGGCTCTGCACCCCGTTCGGGTCCAGGCGGGTGCTGCGCAGCGAGGAGTCCATCTCCGCCTCCAGCTGCGCCCGCGTCACGAACCAGCAGGCCAGCGACACCGCGGCCACCGCGAGCGCCACGGCGAGCGCGGTCAGCAGCGCCAGCCGCGACCGCAGGGGCCGCGAGCGGAACCACGCCAGGGGCCGGAGCACGCGCGGACGCCGGGTCGGGTGCTCCGTCACTCCCCGCCTCCTCCGCGCAGCGCGTAGCCCACGCCCCGCACAGTGTGGACGAGGCGCGGCTCGCCGCCGGCCTCGGTCTTGCGCCGCAGATACATCACGTACACGTCCAGGGAGTTGGAGCTGGGCTCGAAGTCGAAGCCCCAGACGGCCTTGAGGATCTGCTCGCGGGTCAGCACCTGCCGCGGGTGCGCCAGGAACATCTCCAGGAGCGTGAACTCGGTACGGGTCAGCTCCACGGTCCGCCCGCCCCGCGTCACCTCGCGCGTCGCCAGATCCATCCGCAGGTCCTCGAAGGCCAGCACGTCGGCGTCGGACGGGCCGGGCGACGCGGCGGAGGCGTACGAGCTGCGCCGGAGCAGCGCCCGGATCCGGGCGAACAGCTCGTCCAGCTCGAACGGCTTCACCAGGTAGTCGTCCGCGCCCGCGTCGAGCCCGGTGACCCGGTCGCCGACGGTGTCGCGGGCGGTGAGCATCAGGATCGGCACGGTCGAGCCGGCGGCCCGGATGCGACGGGCCGCGGTCAGCCCGTCCATGCGGGGCATCTGGACGTCGAGGACGACGAGGTCGGGGGCGTACGCCTCCATCCGGGCCAGCGCGTCGAGGCCGTCGACGGCGACCTCGGTCCCGTACCCCTCGAAGGCGAGGCTGCGGCGCAGGGCCTCCCGCACGGCGGGCTCGTCGTCGACGATGAGGATGCGCTCGGCTTCGTTCTGCTGGCCCGTCAGAGGCTGTCCCGTCATGCGATCAGCGTCGCACGCCGGCCGTTCCCCGGTCAGTTGTCGCCGCCCGCGCGCAGGCCGTCGAGATCGGCCTTCACGGTGTCGATCGGGATGGCGAATCCGAGGCCGACGCTTCCGGCGGTGGAGCCGCTCGAAGAACTGGGCGAATACATGGCCGAATTGATTCCGATGATCTCGCCGTTCATATCGATCAACGCGCCGCCGGAATTCCCCGGGTTCAGCGAGGCGTCGGTCTGGATGGCCTTGTACGTCGTCTTCGACGAACCGGTGTCGCCGTTGAACTGCTGCCCGCCGAACTCGAACGGCCAGCCCTGCCGCGGGTCGTACTGCTGTCCGCCCTGCTGCTGGTCCCGGCCGTCGTCGTCCTTGGCGACCGTCACGTCCCGGTCCAGGGCGGAGACGATGCCGCTGGTGACGGTCCCGGTCAGGCCCTCGGGGGAGCCGATCGCCACGACCTCCTCGCCGACCCGCACCTTGGACGAGTCGCCGAGCGTCGCCGTCTTCAGGCCCGACGCGCCCTTCAGCTTGATCAGCGCCAGGTCCTTGTCGGGGTCCGTGCCGACGACCGTGGCCTCGTACGTCTTCCCGTCGCTGAGCTGCACGCTGACGGCGGAGGCGCCGGAGATCACGTGGTTGTTGGTGACGATCTCGCCGTCGGAGGTGATGATCACGCCCGAGCCGGTGGACTTGCCCGCGTTCGACGACGCCGAGATCTCCACGATGGCGGGGGAGACGGCCGCCGCGACCCCGGCGACGGTGCCCTTGCTGCTCGCGGACACGTTCGTGCCGTTCACCGCCGAGGACGCCGAGGCGGGCGCGTCGGACGTGAGCTGCTGGACCAGCGTCGCCGTGCCGCCACCGATGGCCGCCGCCGCGATGGCCACCGCGGCCATCAGCCCGACCCCGCGCTTGGCGCGCCGCCGCGGCCCCGGGGCCGGCGCCGCCGCGACCGCCACCGGCGGCTCCACGGGCGGCGGCGGCACGTGCCCGCCGGACGGCCAGATCGTCGTCCCCGGCTCCGTCGTGATCGGCTGCGTCGGCTCGTACGGCGGCCTCGGCGGGTAGTAGGGCTGCTGCGGCTGCTGCTCCTGGAAGTCCGTCATGGCAATGACTCTGGGAGCCGTTCATGAGAGCCGTCTGAGGACCGGCTGAGAAGCCCGACAGAACCCTGTATGCCCGATATAAAGACCCGCGGGCGGGTCGGGAGCGGCTACTCGTGGCAGCCGCAGGAGCGGCGCACCACCAGCGCCGACGGGAAGAGCTTCACGCGCTCGCGGCGGGAGCCGGCGACGCGGAGGGAGTCGTCGAGGACGAGGTCGACGGCGGCGCGGGCCATGGCGGGGCGGTCCGAGGAGATGGTGGTCAGCGGCGGGTCGGTGAGGGCGGCTTCCTTGACGTCGTCGAAGCCCGCGACGGCGAGCTCCGTGGGGACCTCGATGCGGAGCTCGCGGGCGGCGCGCAGGACACCGAAGGCCTGGTCGTCGGTGGAGCAGAAGATGGCCGGCGGCCGGTCCGGGCCGGCGAGCAGCTTGAGGGCGACCTGGTAGGCGTCGTAGCGGTTGTACGGGGCCTCGAACAGGCGGCCCTCGGTGGAGCGGCCGGCCTCCAGCATGGCGCGCCGCCAGCCCTCGACGTGGTCGGCGACCGGGTCGCCGACGGCCGGGGTGTTCGGGACGCCGCCGAGGCACGCCACGTACGGGTGACCGTGCTCCAGGAGGTGTCGGGTGGCGAGCTGCGCGCCGCCGATGTCGTCCGTCACGACGGCGACGTCGTCGATCGCCTCGGGCCGCTCGTGCAGCAGCACCACGCGCGCGTCCCAGGCCTCGATCTCGCTCGCGGCCTGCTCGCTCATGCCCTGGCTGACCAGGATCAGTCCGGAGACCCGCATGCCGAGGAAGGCACGCAGGTAGTGGACCTCGCGCTCGGTCCGGTAGTCGGAGTTGCCGACGAGGACCATCTTCCCGCGCTCGGCGGCGGCCTGCTCGACCGCGTGCGCCATCTCGCCGAAGAACGGCTGCCGCGCGTCGGGGACGATCATGCCTATGAGATCCGTGCGCCGGGACGCCATCGCCTGGGCCACCCGGTCCGGGCGGTAGCCCAGCTCCTTGATGGCGGCGAGGACACGCTCGCGCGTGGCCGGGGCGACCGGCCGGGGTCCGTTGTTGATGACGTAGCTCACGACCGCGGTAGAAGTACCTGCAAGTCGAGCTACGTCATCCCGCGTCACCTTGGCCACGCGCGGAAGTCTACGCGGGGGGACCTACCTACCGGCAGGTCGCACTGTGGCATCCGCCACGTTCGTGTCCTCCAAGGGGGTGACCTCCTCCGTGGCGTCCTTGACGCGGGAGCCCACACGGGCCCCCTCCTTGGCACGGGCCTCCTCGGCGGCCCGCTCCACCTTCTCCGGGGTGACGAAGCGGTAGCCGACGTTGCGGACGGTGCCGATCAGCGACTCGTGCTCCGGTCCGAGCTTGGCCCGCAGACGCCGTACGTGGACGTCGACCGTTCGGGTGCCGCCGAAGTAGTCGTACCCCCACACCTCCTGGAGGAGCTGGGCGCGCGTGAACACCCGGCCCGGATGCTGCGCCAGGTACTTGAGGAGCTCGAACTCCTTGAAGGTCAGGTCCAGGACCCGGCCCTTGAGCTTCGCGCTGTACGTCGCCTCGTCGACCGACAGGTCGCCGTTGCGGATCTCCATCGGGGAGTCGTCGGAGACGATCTGCTGGCGGCCCATCGCGAGCCGGAGCCGCGCCTCGACCTCGGCGGGGCCCGCCGTGTCCAGGAGCACGTCGTCGATGCCCCAGTCGGCGGTGACGGCCGCGAGGCCGCCCTCCGTGACGACGAGGATCAGCGGACAGCCGGGCCCGGTGGAGCGCAGCAGCTGGCAGAGCGAGCGCACCTGCGGGAGGTCGCGCCTGCCGTCGACGAGGATCACGTCCGCGCCGGGGGTGTCCACGAGGGCGGGGCCCTCGGCCGGGGCTACCCGGACGTTGTGCAGCAGCAGGCCGAGTGCGGGCAGCACCTCGGTCGACGGCTGGAGGGCATTGGTCAGGAGCAGCAGTGAGCTCATCGCTCCCCACCTGCCCAGGTCGTCGTCGGTCCGTCGTACGTCGTTCGCTCGTCCATGACGTCGGTTCCTCCTCGGTCCCTGCGAGGACGTCTATGTGTGCTCACGTATGGCTCTCGCACCCTGAGAGCTTTTGTTCATCCGTCCGTAACAACGGTCGGAAAACACAAAAGGACCCGGGGGCTGCGTTGCCCGGATCCTCTGGCAAGCAGAATAGCCCACATGAGTTCCGAGGCAGAGGGCCGATTTCACATCGTGGATGTTTCCTCGCTCACTTCCGTCCATCCCCGGCTGCCCCGGCGCGCGATGTTGCGTACCGATGACGGTGTCCGGATCGAGGCGGTTTACGAACCCTCCGGGGCAAGTGTCACCGATTCGGCGGTCACCGGTACGGCGGTCGTCGTCGCCCACGGCTTCACCGGCGCCGCCGACCGGCCCGCCGTCCGGCGCGCCGCCCGCGTCCTCGCGGAGCGCGGCGCGTCCGTCGTCACCTTCTCCTTCCGCGGCCACGGCGGCTCCGGCGGCCTGTCCACGGTCGGCGACCGGGAGGTCCTCGACCTGTCCGCCGCCGTCCGCTGGGCGCGTGAGCTCGGCCACGCGCGCGTGGCGACGGTCGGCTTCTCCATGGGCGGGTCCGTCGTCCTGCGCCACGCCGCCCTGGAGCGGGGGACGGCGGCGAGCGCGGACGCCGTCGCCTCCGTCTCCGCACCCGCCCGCTGGTACTACCGGGGTACGGCCCCGATGCGCCGCGTCCACTGGGTGGTCACCCGGCCGGCGGGCCGCCTCGTCGGCCGCTACGGGTTCCGCACCCGGATCGACCGGCGCTCCTGGGACCCCGTACCCCTCTCGCCGGTGGAGGCGGTGCCGCTGATCGCGCCGACCCCGCTCCTCGTGGTGCACGGCGACCGGGACGCGTACTTCCCGCTCGACCACCCGCGGATGCTGGCCGGCGCGGGCGCCGCGGAACTGTGGGTGGAGCGCGGCATGGGCCACGCCGAGAACGCGGCGGACGACGGGCTGCTCGCCCGGCTCGGGGACTGGCTCACGCGCGCATAGCCCATCATGGGTGGCGGCGCGCACACGAACGAAGGGAGCGCCGCTATGGCAGCGGGAACCATCCGCTACTGGGCCGCGGCCAAGGCCGCCGCCGGAGTCGCCGAGGAGCCGTACACCGCCGGGAATCTGGCGGAGGCCCTCGACGCGGTCCGCGCGAACCACCCGGGCGAGCTGTCGCAGGTCCTCCTGAGGTGCTCGTTCCTGGTCGACGGCGACCCCGTCGGCACCCGGAGCCATGAGACCGTACGGCTTGCCGAGGGCGGCACGGTCGAGGTGCTCCCCCCGTTCGCAGGAGGGTGAACCCCACAGCATGAGCAACGACCACCACTACGGCGGGCAGCAGTACGACCCGTACGCGGACGGGCAGCAGAACGGGCAGCAGGCCCCCGCCGACGTCACGCAGACGTGGGAGGGCCAGACCTGGGACACCCAGTACCAGCCCGCCGTCTCGTACGACCAGATCCGGGCCGCGCGGGCCCAGGCACCCGCGGGCCACGGGACGCAGGACGCGTACGACCGGCCGCAGGCGCAGCCGTACGAGCCGTACGCCCAGCCCTACGAGCAGCCGCACGCGCAGCCCTACGAGCAGTACCCGTCGCACGGGGGTTCGGCGGAGTACTACGGCGAACCGCGGCAGGCGGCGGACGCGACTCCGGCCCCGGCCGTGACTCCGGCCCCGGGCGCCGCGCCCGCGCCGGTCACCGCTCCCGCAGCGTCGCCCGCCCCGGCGTCCGAGGCCGAGGCGGCGCCCGCGTACTCCTCGCCGACGACGTCCGGGAACACCCGGATCACCGACGCCCAGCGGGCGCGTGCCGAGGGCCGGTCGCCGATCATCGAGCCCGGCATGCGGCCGGCCGCGCTGACCGCCCTCCTCGGCCTCCTGCTCGCCGGCGGCGCCGCCGTCGGCCCGTACGGGCTGCTCGTCCCGCTGGTCCTGCTCCAGGCCCTGACGGCCGCGGGCTGGTTCCGGCTCAACGGCATGTGGCCGGCCCGGCAGGGCATCGCCCTGGCCTTCGCCGGCGGGCTCGTCGCGGACGCCGCCCTGCTCGCCACCGGCCGTGAGCACGCGGCCCCCGCGATCCTCGGCACGCTCGGCGTCTGGGTGCTGCTCTGCCTCGTCCTCCAGCTGCGCAGCCACGCCGACCCGGACGAGCGGATGTACGGCCTGATGGCCACCATCGCCTCCGCCGCGCTGACCGTCGTCGCCACCGGCCACCTCGGCGCCGCGCCCGACGCGGTGGTCGTCGGCGGGGTCGCCGTCGCCGCCGCGGTCCTCGCCCGGGCCCTGCCGCTGCCCGGCCCGGTCTCCCTGATCGCCTCGCTGCTCGCGGCGGCGGGCGCGGGGGTCGCGGTCGGCGGCCTCACGGACCTGGGCACCTCCGGGGCGCTCCTCGGCCTCGGCGCCGGCGTCTGCGCGCTGGTCGGCCTGCGGGCGGCGAGCTACGACTACCCGTCCCGCTTCGTCCACATGACCGCGGGCGTGGCGCTGCCGCTGACGGCCGCCGCACCCGCCGTCTACCTGCTCGGCCGCGCCCTGGTCTGAGCCCCGCCCGTCCCGCTCGCCCCGGGCGCCGGGAACCAACCGGCCCCCTGACACGTCGATCTTCGTGTCGGGGGGCCGAAGACTTTCCACACCGAAGCTTTCTACCGGGGGGACGCTCATCCCATGCGAGCACTGCGGATTCTGCTGATCCTGGCTGTCGTGCTGGGCGGGATCCTCGTCGGGATCGACCGGCTGGCCGTGGCCTACGCCGAGTCGGAGGCGTCGAGCCGGGTGAAGCTCTCGGCCGCCACCAGCGAGTCGATCGATGTCGACATCAAGGGCTTCCCCTTCCTCACCCAGGTCGCGGACAAGCGGTTCGACCAGATCGACGTGAAGGCGACCGGCGTGCAGGCGACGGCGGGCAGCAAGCGCATCCGGGTCGGCGAACTGACCGCCGTTCTGCGGGACGTGACCGTCACCGGCGACTGGGCGGGCGCGAAGGCCGGCTCCGCGTCCGGCACCGCCCTCATCTCGTACGCCGACCTCACCGCCGCCGCGGCCGACCAGGACGCCACCGTCGCCTACGGCGGCAACGGCAAGGTGAAGGTGACCGGCGGCGTGAAGATCATGGGCCGCACCCTGACCCGTACGGTCACCTCCACGGTGACCGTCGTCGACGGTGGCACGATCCGGGTCCGCGCCGACGAGGTGCCCGGCGAGGGCATCCCCGGCATCGAGGAACTCGTGCGCGCCCGCACCGACTTCGAGCGCCCGATCGGCATGATCGCCGGCATGAAGGTCGAGAAGGTCGAGCCCCGCCCGGACGGCCTCGCCGTCATGGTGACCGGCCAGGACGTCGTCCTGGCGGGCTGACGCCCGCCGCCGGCACCGTACGGCCCCTTCCCGGCGCCCCGGGCCCCTCCGCGCCGCCCCCAGGCCCCTCCCCGGCACCCTCCAAGACCCCCCTTGGTCACATGCTGAGACGCCGCCGTCCGATCCGCAGATGGAGAACCGGACGCCTGGGTACGGAGACGCCCGGAGCCCCTCCGTACGGTGATCGCGTCTCGTATCTCGGACGATCCCGTCTCAAAATACGACACGCCGGTGACACGGCCGCCTGTCCGTCCCTACGATCGAGGACATGAAGCGACAGGCGGATCTCACGAAGCGGCGGGCAGTAGACCTGTGCCGCGTCGCCGCCATGCTCTGTCGTTCCGTCTGAGCGGGACTCGCCACTCCCGTATTCCTCAGGCCCTCCCACCGAGGTCAGGGCCGATCTGTGCACCGCCGTACGCACGTCCGCAGTCCGTACGCCACGCGACGACGCGTACCGCGCCACGCACACGCACCACCCGCACCACACCGCCGCACACTGCCCCGGAGGAGAACAGCATGGCTCGCAGCGACGTACTGGTCGACGCGGACTGGGTCGAGGCCAACCTCGACAACCCGCAGGTCGCCCTCGTCGAGGTCGACGAGGACACCTCGGCCTACGAGAAGAACCACATCCGCAACGCCATCCGGATCGACTGGACCCAGGACCTCCAGGACCCGGTCCGCCGCGACTTCATCGACCAGGAGGGCTTCGAGAAGCTCCTCTCGGCCAAGGGCATCGCGAACGACACCACGGTCGTCCTCTACGGCGGCAACAACAACTGGTTCGCCTCCTACGCCTACTGGTACTTCAAGCTCTACGGCCACCAGGACGTGAAGCTCCTCGACGGCGGCCGCAAGAAGTGGGAGCTCGACTCCCGCGACCTGGTCGACGGCTCCGAGATCCCGGCCCGCCCGGCCACCGAGTACAAGGCCAAGGCCCAGGACTCCTCGATCCGCGCCTTCCGCGACGACGTCGTGGCCGCGATCGGCGCCCAGAACCTGGTCGACGTCCGCTCGCCCGACGAGTTCTCCGGCAAGCTGCTCGCCCCGGCGCACCTCCCGCAGGAGCAGTCGCAGCGCCCCGGCCACGTGCCGAGCGCCCGCAACATCCCGTGGTCGAAGAACGCCAACGACGACGGCACCTTCAAGTCGGACGACGAGCTCAAGGCCCTCTACGAGGCCGAGCAGGTCGACCTGGCGAAGGACACCATCGCCTACTGCCGCATCGGCGAGCGCTCCGCGCTGACCTGGTTCGTCCTGCACGAGCTCCTCGAGGTCACGAACGTCAAGAACTACGACGGCTCGTGGACCGAGTACGGCTCCCTCGTCGGCGTGCCGATCGAGCTCGGCGCCAACAAGTAAGTCCCCGGACCCTCCTCCCCTCCGGACCCCTCGACCGTAAGGACAGAACATCATGTGTGGAGCGCAGCCCGGCGGCCCCGACGCCTCGACGATCAAGCCCGGTGAGACCACCATCCAGGGCTTCGTGACCAAGGACGGCGAGCCCGTCACCGGTTACGTCCGCCTCCTGGACTCGACCGGCGAGTTCACGGCCGAGGTCCCGACCTCCGCCACCGGACAGTTCCGCTTCTACGCGGCCGAGGGCACCTGGACCGTCCGCGCCCTGGTTCCCGGCGGCACCGCCGACCGCCAGGTCGTCGCCCAGAAGGGTGGCCTCGCGGAGGTCGCCATCGCGGTCTGATCCGCGCACTCGAACGGCCGGAGGGCCGTGCCTCCTGGGGGGTTGGACGCCATCACCAGGACTGAGAGGCACGGCCCTCCGGTCTTCCCTCTTCCTCGCCCGGAAGCCCGCCCCGCCGTACCCTGAAGACGTGTACGCGCGGCGTCGGCACGTCTACTTCTGGATGATGGGCGCCTGCCTGGTCCTCTTCGTGGGCGCCTGGGCCGTCGTGCGCCTCTTCTCCATGCCCGTCGCGATCGGCATGTGCGTCGTCGCCATGGTCATCCCGCCCGTCGCCGCCATGGTCGCCAACCGCCGCGGCCCCGAGGACCGCTGGTGGGACGACCCCTCGGGCGACCCCCAGTCCGACGAGTGGTGGGACGAGCTGGACGGCAAGAAGCGCCGGGAGCCGTGAGCGCCGCGAGGGGCGCGTCGAGGTCCGTAGAGGTCTGTAGAGGTCCGTAGAGGTCAGTAGAGGTCAGTAGACGAGGGCCTGTGTCTCGTCGGCCATCGCTTCCTGGACGAAGACCTGGGCGCCCGCGATGCGGACGCCGTCGAGGACGTCCGACTCGGTGATCTCGCGGCGGGCGGCGCACTGCGTGCAGAGCGTGACGCGGCCGGCCGCCAGGATCGACTCGATCAGGTCCGGCAGCGGCGCCGCGTGCGGAAGCTCGAACTCCGCCGCCCGGCCCGGCAGTGCGAACCACGAGGACTCGCCGGTCAGCCACAGCGAGACCTCGACACCGCTCGCGACCGCGACGGCGGCCACCGTGAAGGCCTGCGAGCAGCGTTCGGGGGCGTCGGCCCCTGCGGTCACCTTGATCACGAGCTTCTTCGCCATATACCGAACTGTAATGCGCGACACTGCAACCCCATGCGCCCCTCACGTGTCAGCTGGGTGCGCGGATGACGGAATCCGCCGTTCAGGTCTCGTGGGGGGACTCTTGAGCAACGAAGAAACCATCCCAAACCAGGGAACAGCGCCACCGCCGGAGCAGAACACCGAACCGGAACCAGCGCCTCCAGTCGTGAATCCTGACGACGACGGGGACGCGGGGAACACGGAGGCCCCGGAGGCCCCGGAAGCCTCCGGGACTGCTGACGGGAACACCGCCGGCGACCCGCCGGCACCCGTCGCCCGCCCGCGCCGCCGGGTCCTCCGTACGATCGGCCTGATCGCCGTCGCCGCCGTCCTCGGTCTCGTCGGCGGCACCGCCGTCGGCTACCGCATCCAAGCCGACCGCGAACCCACCCCGCTGCCCGCCCTCAACCAGCCCGGCCTCGCCTACCCGGCCAAGCCGCTCCCCGAGGGCGAGGGCCCCGAGCCGCTGTCGGCGAAGGAGGACCTTCAGTCGAAGGCGCAGGGCGACCTGCGGAAGCTGCTGCTGCCTAGGCCGAAGGGGGCGCGCGCCGACGGCACGGACGGGTGGCAGCCGCTGGACGCGTACGCCGACACGTTCACCATGCCCGACGGGAGGCTCCAGGACGGGCTCACCTCGGGCATCCGCCGCATCGCCACACGCGGATGGCTGGTGGGCGAGTACAAGAGCGTCCGGATCGAACTCGTGCAGTACCGGCCGGACTCCAGGCTCGGAGCCTTCGAGCACGCGACACAGCAGCAGCGCATCACCGCGAGCGAGGGGAAGTCCGGATCCCTCGGACACGAGGTGAAGGGCTCCACGAACGGCCGCTACTACATCTACCCGGTACGCCGGGAGGCCGGCTACATGGACGCGTACGAGGCCCGTGCCTTCATCCAGCGCGGCGACATCGCGATCACGATCCTCATGTACGACACACACAAGATCGCCGAGAGCGAGATCCGCTCTCTGGCCGAGCGGCAACTGGGGCGCCTGTGAGCGAGAAGGCAGGGAGCCGCACACGCCGGATCCTGAAGAACGTCCTGGTCTCCGTGCTCGTGCTCGGGGCCGTCGGCGGCGGCGTCGCGTACACCGCCGTCACGGCCGACGGCGCCGACCGGACCGCGCCGACGGTGGGGTGGGCGGAGCCCAGCACGACCGCGACCCCCGAGGACCCCGCCGCCGGCTTCCTGCGGGGCCGGGCGTCGACGCCGCTGAGCAAGCTCCTCCTGCCGGTGCCGGACGGCCTGGTGCTCGGGTCGGACATCGAGGGTTACGGCAACGACGCCGAGGTGTCGGCGAAGCAGGCCCAGGCCCTCCTCAAGGTGACGGGCAAGGGCTTCTACGGCAAGCAGCGCCGCGCGTACGAGAAGGAGGTCGACCGGCTCGGCATCCAGGGCATGGCGATGCGCTCGTACGCCGACGACGCCGGCACCTTCCAGGCCGAAGTGCTCATCCTGCGCATGAAGGACAAGAAGGCGGTCCGCGAGTTCTTCGAGGTCCGGAAGGACTTCTCCGAGCTCCTGGAGCTGCGCAAGGGCCCGAAGATCAAGGAGTACGCGAAGAACTCCGCCTGCTACCTGGGGCCCAAGCCCGAGGAGCCCAAGCAGCACAAGGGCGGCCAGCGGAATCCCGACCTCCAGGACATGGTCTGTTCGGCGTACGACGGCGAGTTCATGATCACCGTCCGGGCGTACGGATCCCCGCCCTTCGACCAGAAGGCCGTGGGCGACCTCGTTGAGAAGCAGCTCCGCCACATCGCGTCTCCGGGGGAGTACGTATGACCGAGCAACTGACCGAGCAGCAGGCCGAGACGGCCGCCGACGCGGTGGAGGCCACGGCCGCCCCGGAGACGGTGGGCGGTGCCGCACCCCGGCGCAGCCGCCGCGTCCTGTGGGCCGTCGCCCGCTGGACGGCCGCCGTCGTGGTGTGCGGCGGCGTGGGCGCCGGCACCGCCATGGGGATCACCGCGCTCGACCGGGAAGACGTGCCCGGGCTGGCGACCGAGGGCGACGGCCGCTGGGAGTACCCGCGGCTTAAACTGCCGCCGCTGCCGGCGGACCGGCCCCGCCCCTTCACCGACGGCAACGACGGCGAGGTGCACTACGCCGACCCGCGCGCACTGCTGCTGCCCGCGCCGGCCGGTGCGACGCCGGACCCGAAGCTGAACGGCGGGTTCGTGTCCACCGACGCGTACCTCTCCCTCTACGGGAAGGAGTTCCGCGGCGACCTGCGGCAGGCGCTCGCGGACGCCCCCCTGCGGAACATCGCCGCCCGCGGGTGGACTACCCCCGACGGCACCCGCACCAGCATCCACCTGCTCAGGTTCGGCTCGGTGGCGTACGCCGAGGAGTACCTGCGCGGGGCCGTCGAGGTGGACGGCACCGACGGCCCGACGGCCCTGCCGGAGGGGGTGGAACGCGTCGACGCGGAGAGCTTCACGGATGACATCGGCGTTCCGTCGACGCGTGCGAACGCCTACCGGGAGCAGAAGCCCTACGGCCCGGAGCAGACGCGCTGGGCCTACGTCCAGGCCGGTGACACGCTCGCGCTGATCACGCAGACGCGCAAGGGGGAGGCGCTCGCGGTGCCGTTCCGGCAGACGGTGACGCTGCAGAACCAGCTGCTGGGGTAGTGGGAGGGGGCGAGACCCACCTCACCGAGTGGCCCGGACCCCAGCCCACTAAGCTGGGGTCCGGCCCGTTTCGCCTTCACACCTCAGTCGAGGAGCATTCCGTGATCGTTTTCTTCGAAGCTCTGCTTGTCCTGGTCTGTGTGGGCGTGCTCGCCTTCACCGGTCTCGCCGTGAAGAAGCTGTACCAGGGCCAGCGGTAACCACTTCTAGAGAACGCCAGAGCTGCTCATGATCGAGATTCCGTCCGACCTCAACCCGGACCTCGTCCCCCTCGCGTTCCTGCTCGGTACGTGGGAGGGCGCGGGCGTCTCCGACTTCCCCGGCGCCGAGAAGTGCAACTTCGGCCAGTCCGTGACGTTCAGCCACGACGGCCGGGACTTCATCGAGTACCACTCGCACTCCTGGGTCCTGGACAACGACGGCAACAAGGTCCGCCCGCTGGAGAGCGAGAGCGGCTACTGGCGGATCGACAAGGACCGCAAGGTCGAGATCGTCATGGTCCGCGACCAGGGCATCGTCGAGATCTGGTACGGCGAGCTCGCCGACCAGAAGCCGCAGATCGACCTGGCGACGGACGCCGTCGCCCGGACCGCGGCCTCCGGCCCGTACAGCGGTGGCAAGCGGCTCTACGGCTACGTGAAGAGCGACCTCATGTGGGTGGGCGAGAAGGCGACCCCCGAGGTCCCGCTCCGCCCGTACATGTCGGCGCACCTCAAGAAGGTCGTCACGCCGGAAGAGGTCGCGGAGATGGCCCGCAACCTGCCCGACATGCCGGACGACGGCATCGCGTTCTTCCGCTAGGTCTAGGGTGACGCGCCGCGCCCTCCTACACTGGGGGGCGTGGTGAGCACCGACTGGAAGAGCGATCTGCGGCAGCGCGGTTACCGGCTGACGCCGCAGCGCCAGCTTGTCCTTGAGGCCGTCGACGCGCTGGAGCACGCGACGCCCGACGACATCCTGGTCGAGGTCCGCAGGACCGCGTCGGGGGTGAACATCTCGACGGTGTACCGGACCCTGGAGCTCCTGGAGGAGCTCGGGCTCGTGAGCCACGCCCATCTGGGGCACGGGGCTCCGACGTACCACCTCGCGGACCGGCACCACCATCTGCACCTGGTGTGCCGGGACTGCTCCGAGGTGATCGAGGCGGACGTCGAGGTGGCCGCGGACTTCACCGGGAAGCTCCGGGAGACGTTCGGGTTCGAGACGGACATGAAGCACTTCGCGATCTTCGGCAGGTGCGCGGACTGCGCCCGGAAGGCCGCCGACGCGGAGTCGTAGGCTTTCTGTCATGCAGCGACATTCCACGACCAGCCCCCTGCTGTCCCTGCCCGGTGCGGTCGCCGCCGAAGGCCGCGACGAAGGCGTCGCCGCGCACTACGGCGACCTGTTCCGCGAGCAGCGCGCCCTCGCCGAGGGGAACGGTTTCGTCGACCTCTCCCACCGCGGTGTCATCGCCGTCTCCGGCGACGACCGACTGAGCTGGCTGCACCTGCTGGTGACCCAGTTCATGACCGACCTGCCGGCCGGGCGGGCCACCGAGGCGCTGATCCTCTCCGCGAACGGGCACATCGAGCACGCCCTGTACCTCGTCGACGACGGCGAGACGGTGTGGGCGCACGTCGAGCCGGGGACGCGCGAGGAGCTCGTCGCGTACCTGGAGTCGATGAAGTTCTTCTACCGGGTGGAGGTCGCCGACCGCACGGAGGACATCGCGGTCGTCCACCTCCCGGCCGGCTCCGTCGCCGAGTCGCCCGAGGGCGTCGTCGTACGGGAGACCGCGCACGGCCGCGACCTGTTCCTGCCCCGCGCCGACCTGGAGTCCTTCGCGGCCTCGCACGGTCCGGCCGCCGGCATCCTCGCGTACGAGGCGCTGCGGGTCGAGGGCCACCGGCCCCGGCTCGGCTTCGAGACCGACCACCGGACGATCCCGCACGAGGTCGGTTTCATCGGCAGCGCCGTCCACCTCCAGAAGGGCTGCTACCGGGGCCAGGAGACCGTCGCCCGGGTGCAGAACCTGGGGAAGCCGCCGCGCCGGCTCGTCTTCCTGCACCTGGACGGCAGCGAGGTCCTGCTGCCCGCCCACGGCACTCCCCTCCGCCTCGCGGCCGACGGCGAGGAGGGCCGGCAGCTCGGCTTCGTGACGACGGCCGTCCGCCACCACGAACTGGGTCCGATCGCCCTGGCCCTGGTGAAGCGGAACGTGCCGGTGGACGCCCCGCTGATCGCCGGCACGACGGCCGCCGCTCAGGAGACCGTCGTCGAGCCGTAGGGCCGCCGCGTCGTGACACCCGCCGGGTCCCGGCGGGTCGCACGGCCGGGGCCCGGCGGGTCACACGTCGAGCAGCACCGTGAACGGGCCGTGGTTCGTGAGCGAGACGCGCATGTCCGCTCCGAAGCGGCCCGTCTCCACGTGCGCGCCCAGCTGGCGCAGCCGGGCGACCACCTCGTCGACGAGCGGCTCGGCGACCGGGCCGGGCGCGGCCGCGTTCCAGGTGGGGCGGCGGCCCTTGCGGGCGTCTCCGTACAGCGTGAACTGGGAGATGACGAGGAGCGGCGCGTTCACGTCGGAGCACGACTTCTCGCCTTCCAGTACCCGGACGGACCAGAGCTTTCTGGCCAATTGGGCGGCCTTCTCCGGGGTGTCGTCGTGGGTCACCCCCACCAGCACGCACAGCCCCTCGCCGGTGATCTCACCGACGGTCTCCCCTGCGACGACGACGCTCGCGCCGTCGACCCTCTGCACCACTGCTCGCATGCGCACCAACCTACCGAGCGGGCGGCGGTCCGAAGGACGAGGGGCCGAACGGGTGCAGAGCGCCTGCACGCGCGCGGGCAGGAGTGGCACCATGCGTGAGAGGCGGTGCGGTTCCGCACCGGTCGAGGGGACGATTCTCATGAGTGCACCTGGCACCGGGCCGACGCCGTCCGGCCCCGTACCGCTGACCCGCTCCGGACATCCGGGCGGAGGACCGGGCGGAGGCCCCGTGACGCGCCCACCCGTGCAGCGGACCGCCGAGCCCGCCCTGCCGGACCCGGGGCAGCCCGACCTCGGCACGCTGCGGCTGCCGGAGCTGCGCACGCTGCGGCGCGAGGCGCAGAGCGACGAGGCCGACCTGAGCTACGTGCGGCGGATGCTCCAGGGCCGGATCGACATCCTGCGGGCCGAGCTGGCGCGGCGGACCGACCCGGAGGCCCCGGTCCTCGACCGGCTCTCCGAGATCCTCGCCGACGTGCCGTCCCGGCACCGCACCTCGGCCCGGCACGTGACGCTGTCGACGCCGCGCGGCGAGGAGTACCGGCGGCTGGCGGCCGAGATGCTGTCGGAGGTCGAGCTGTCGGACCTGACGGCCCGGACGGACGACGAGCTGCATGCGGCGATGGGCCGGCTCGCCGGGTACGAGCAGCAGGTCTCGCGGCGCCGGCAGCACCTCCAGCGGACCGCCGACGACTGCAGCGCGGAGATCGCCCGCCGCTACCGCGACGGCGAGGCGCAGGTCGACGACCTGCTGGCCTGAGCCCGGGCGGCCGCGGAGCCGGGTCCGCCGGTGGGGTCCGCCGCCGCGGAATCTCGGATGCGGGGTGCCGGGCGCGTGCATAGGGTCGGAAGAATGAGTGTCGACGTGCGGACGGTGACGGAGTCCGAGTTCCCGGACTGGCAGCGGGCCCTGCGGACCGGGTTCCTCCGGCCGCCCGTCGTGTCGGACGCGGAGGCCGCGGACCGGCTCGCGCACGCGGACCTCGGCCGGACGCTCGGCGCCTTCGACCGGGACCGGATCGTCGCCACCTTCCGGTCGTTCCGGCAGGAGGTCAGCACGGTCGGCGGCGGCAGCCTCACCGCCGACGCGATCACCCAGGTCACCGTCTCCCCGACGCACCGCAGGCGCGGCCTGCTCAGCCGGATGATGAGCGAGGACCTCGCCGCCGCGAAGGAGCGCGGGGACGCCGTCGCGACCCTGATCGCCGCCGAGTACCCGATCTACGGGCGGTACGGCTTCGGCGTGGCGAGCTGGGCCGCCGAGTGGAGTGTGGACGTGCGCCGGGCAGGTCTCGACCCGCGCCGCTCGGGCCGCCCCGAGGACGGCGGACGGATCGACCTCACCGATGCCGACGAGATCCGCAAGACGGGCCCCGAGGTGCACCGGCGGCTGGCCGGCGTCCGCGCGGCGGTCACCCACCGCGGCACCCGCGACTGGGAGGTCGGCACCGGCCTCGGCCACCAGAGCGAGCCGTGGCGGGAGCCGTACTACGCGATGTACCGGTCGGAGTCCGGCGAGGTCGAGGGGTACGTGGCGTACAGCGCCGACGACAAGTGGGACGACACGAAGCAGCCGGTGAACACGGCGACCGTGCGGGACCTGATCGCCGCCACCCCGGCCGCCGAGCGCGCCCTGTGGCACTACCTCTGCTCGATCGACTGGATCTCCACGGTCCGCAGCGGCTACCGGGCGCCCGACGACCCGCTGCCGCTGCTCCTGCCGGACCCGCGCGCGGCGAGGACCCTGACGTACTCGGACATGCTGTGGGTCCGGGTCCTGGACGTCGTCCGGGTCCTGGAGAGCCGGACGTATCCGGTGGAGGGGAGTCTCGTCCTCGACGTGCGGGACGCGGACGGCCTGGCCGGCGGGCGGTTCCGGCTCGACGCGTCCCCGGCGGGCGCGTCCTGTGTCCGTACCTCCGACGCGGCCGATCTGGCCTTCGGCATCGGCGAGTTGAGCACGCTGGCGTTCGGCGACGAGTCGGCGGTGCGGCTGGTCAGGCTCGGGCGCGTCGAGGAGTCGACGGCGGGCGCGGCGGTCCGCGCGGACCTGCTGTTCCGTACGCCCCTGCGACCGTTCTCGCCCGACATCTTCTGAGCCGGGGTCCCGTCCCAGGCCCCCGGCCCGGTGCTCACGTCCCGTACAGGGCGGTGAGTTCGGCGCCGATGCGGGCCAGGGCGGTGCGGGCCTCGGGCGGGTCGTGGAGTTCGACACGGGCGCCGAGGCCGGCGAGTTGGGCGGCGATCACCTCGGGGGAGGGGCCGTCGGCCTCGATGGCGGTCCAGCCGTCCGGGGTGCGCTCCCCGTACCGCACGCGCCCGCCGAGCAGGCCTTCGAGGACCGGTTCGGTGCCGGGGGCGGCCCGTCCGCGTACCGTCGCGGCGACCAGCCGGTCCTCCATGCGGGCGGCGAGCGTGCGCCAGGCGGTGGCGAGGTCGAAGCCCTCGGGGCGTACGACGGCGGCGCCGGTCTCGGCGACGGAGGTGACGCGGCCGATGCGGAAGGTGCGGAGGCCGCGGTCGGTGCCGGCGACGAGGTAGCGGACCCCGGCCTTCGCGGCGATCCCGAGCGGCGCCACGGTCCGCTCGTGCGGGTCCCGGCCCGGCCTGGCGTACCCGATCCTGAGCTCGCGCCCGTCGACCACGGCCCGCTGGACCGGGGCGAGCAGCGGCTCCTCCGTGTCCGTGCCCGCCCAGTCCGTGAGGTCGGCGACCCCGGCGCGGGCGGCGGCTTCGGCGCCGTCCCTGAGCGGCGCGGGGAGGGCCCGTACGAGCTTGCGCAGCACGGTCCTGGACTGCGGGCTGGCGTCGGCGTCGGGTCCCGTCAACAGGAACAGGTCGCGGATCTCGGGCGCCGTCAGACCGGTCAGGTCGGTACGGGCTCCGCCGACGAGCGACCAGCCGCCGCCCTGGCCGGCCTGTGAATAGACCGGGACCCCGGCGCTCGCGAGCGCTTCGAGGTCCCGGCGGGCGGTCCGTTCGGACACGTCCAGTTCGGCGGCGAGTTCGGCGGCGGTGACCCGCTGCCTGGTCTGGAGGAAGAGCAGGGCGGCGACGAGTCGGTCGGCTCTCATGCCGCCATTGTCATCCGCGGCCTCCGCCCGGCGGCACGGGCCGGGCGCAGGACGGTGGCGGCGACGCCCAGGGCGACGAGGAGGAGGCCCGTACCGGCGGCGAAGGCGAGGTGGTAGCCGCCGGTCAGCGCCTCGGCGGCGGGTCGGCCCGCGGCGGTGAGGGAATCGGTGCGGGTCGCGGCCAGGGTGGAGAGGACAGCGACGCCGAGGGCCATGCCGATCTGCTGGGTGGTGTTGAACAGTCCGGACGCGAGGCCCGCGTCCGCCTCGTCGGCGCCCGACATGGCGAGCGAGGTGAGGGCGGGCAGGGCGAGTCCGAACCCGGCGGCGAGGAGCATCACCGGCAGCAGGTCGGTGGCGTACGAGGCGTGGACGGGGACGCGGGTCAGCAGGCCGAGGACGCCGACGAGCATGACGATGCCGGTGAGCAGGACGTTCCGCTCGCCGAAGCGGGCGATGAGGCGGGTCGAGACGCCGAGGGACACCGCTCCGATGACGGCGGCGGCGGGCAGCATCGCGAGACCCGTCTCGGCGGCGCCGTAGCCGAGGACCTTCTGCAGGTAGAGGGCGACGAGGATCTGGAAGGAGAAGAGCGCGGCGACCATCAGCATCTGGACGACGTTCGCGCCGGCGACGGCGCGGGAGCGGAGGATCCGCAGCGGCATGAGCGGGTTCGCGGTCCGCGCCTGGCGGACGAGGAAGCCGGCCAGGAGGGCGAGGGCGAGGCTCGCGAGGCCCAGGGTGTGCGCCGAACCGGCCCCGTACTCCTCGATCTTGACGACCGCGTAGATGCCGGTCATCAGCCCCGAGGTGACGAGGAGCGCGCCGATGACGTCGGCGCCCGCCCGGAATCCCGGACCCCGGTCGGCGGGGAGGGCGCGCAGGGCGACGAGGAGTGCGGCGGCGCCGATGGGCAGGTTGATGAAGAAGATCCAGTTCCAGGTGAGGGCGTCGGTGAGGACGCCGCCGAGGACCTGGCCGAGGGAGGCGCCCGCGGCGCCGGTGAAGCTGAACACCGCGATGGCCCTGGCGCGTTCGCGCGGCGCGGTGAACAGCGTGACGAGGATGCCGAGGCTGACCGCCGAGGACATCGCGCTGCCGACGCCCTGCAGGAAGCGGGCGGCGATCAGGACGCCGGGGGAGGCGGCGACCCCCGCGAGGAGCGACGCCGCAGTGAAGATCCCCGTCCCCGCGAGGAACATCCGCTTGCGTCCGATCAGGTCCCCGATGCGGCCGGCGAGGAGCAGCAGCGAGCCGAACGCGATCAGGTAGGCGTTCACGACCCAGCTCAGGCCGACGGGCGTGAATCCGAGGTCGCCCTGGATGGCGGGCATCGCGACGGTCACGATGCTGCCGTCGAGGACGGTCATCAGCATGCCGGTGGCGAGGACGCCGAGGGCGATCTTCCGGGAGGTGGTGGCAGGTGCGGGCATGGCGGGTCTCTCCTGTTCGAGGGAGGCAACAAGAGAGACGCTAGCAGATGGTTTTGTTGCAGACTATTTTTTACGGGACCACTTCGGCCCTCCTCATGCCGATGGGCCCGGTGATCGCGCCCCCTCCGCGCCACCGAGCCCACCACGTCACCCCGCACCCGCCGCGGCCCTCACCCCCGCTGCCGCGCCCTCCGCGCCGGCCTCGGGCCCTCCACCGGCGTCTCCAGATGCCCGGTCGCCAGCCGGTTCAACGCCCGGACCAGCACCTCGCGCTCCTCCTCGGGCAGCGACCCCAGCGCACTCTCGTGCACCCCGTCCACGATCCGCTGGCTCTCCCGCGCCACCTTCGCCCCCTCCTCCGTCACCGCGATGATCCGCGCCCTCCGGTCCGCACTCGACGGCCGCCGCTCCGCCAGCCCCGCCTTCTCCAACGCGTCGACCGTCACCACCATCGTCGTCTTGTCCATGTCCCCGATCTCCGCAAGCTGCGCCTGCGTCCGCTCCTCCTCCAACGCGTGCACCAGCACACAGTGCATCCGCGCCGTCAGCCCGATCCCCCCCAACTCCGCCGCCATCCGTGTCCGCAGGACATGGCTGGTGTGGTCGAGCAGATACGAGAGATCGGGTTCGGTCCGTCTGGGCGCCATCGCGGTCATGTCCACCAGCGTAACGAGACTCGATCCGTCACGGATTATCGAGAAGCGGACGAGTGGGGCCGGGGCAGGATGGAGGCATGACGCCGCACACCTACGAAGGGGAGCGGCCCGCCGCCGCCCACGACGGCCTCCGGCCCCTGCTCTTCCTCGACGTCGAGATCGGCGCGGCGGACCGCGCGTGGGTCGCCGCTCGACACGCCGGGTCGGCGCTGCTGCACCGGGTGGACCACCGGCGCGGGCTCACCGGTACGGGTTAGCGACGCTCGCCGCGTGGGCCGGGTGAGCGTCGCGTAGGGGTGGGGTGGGGTGGGTCAGGGCTTGCGGGGCTGGTTGAAGCGGACCATGTTGCCGGCGGGGTCGCGGAAGGCGCAGTCGCGGACGCCGTAGGGCTGGTCGACGGGCTCCTGGAGGACTTCGCCGCCGGCGGCACGGATGGCCTCGAAGGTCTTGTCGACGTCGTCGGTCGAGAAGATGACGCCGCGGAGCATGCCCTTGGCGAGGAGTTCGGCGACGGCCTGGCGGTCGGCGGGGGAGGCGTTGGGGTCGGCGAGCGGCGGTTCGAGGACGATCTCCACGTCCGGCTGGTCGGGGGAGCCGACCGTCACCCAGCGCATCCCCTCGAACCCGACGTCGTTGCGGACCTCGAGGCCGAGGGCGTCGCGGTAGAAGGCGAGGGCCTTGTCGTGGTCGTCGACGGCGATGAAGCACTGCGAGAGTTTGACGTTCATGGGGTCGACGCTAAAACGCGGCGGCCGATTCCGCTTCTCGGATCCTGACCGG
This sequence comes from Streptomyces sp. LMG1-1-1.1, assembly GCF_040815545.1. Classification (NCBI taxonomy): domain Bacteria; kingdom Bacillati; phylum Actinomycetota; class Actinomycetes; order Kitasatosporales; family Streptomycetaceae; genus Streptomyces; species Streptomyces sp. LMG1-1-1.1. Next base: position 57,099 of record NZ_JBFPNH010000027.1, read on the forward strand.
TTCGCCGGTCTTGCGCGATGCGCCCTTGCCGGCCGGTGTGCCGTGGCGCACCGGCCGGGTGAGGATCTTGGCGACGCAGGCCGGTATCACCGCGCCGGTCTCGTGGCGGCGGGCGCGGTAGGCGCTGGGTGTCTCGCCGACGAGTTCCGTGAAGCGCGAGCTGAAGGACCCGAGGGAGGTGCAGCCGACCGCGAAGCAGACCTCGGTCACGCTGAGGTCGCCGCGGCGCAGCAGCGCCTTCGCCCGTTCCACCCGCCGCGTCATGAGGTAGCTGTACGGCGTCTCGCCGTACGCGGCCCGGAAGCTGCGGGTGAAGTGCCCGGTCGACATCAGCGCCACCTTGGCCAGCGCGGGCACGTCCAGGGGCGACGCGTAGTCCCGATCCATCGTGTCCCGCGCGCGCCGCAGCCGTACCAGGTCCTCAAGGGTCACCCCCTCAGCATCGCACGGGGCCGCGGGCCGACCGCGGGCCGCCGTCCGGTGACACTCTTGCAAGCGGCTGCTTGCAATAGTTAGCAGGAGCTGGCATGGTCGGAGCATGGCATCGCTCAACGTCGGCAATCTCGGTGAGTACCTCCGCGAGCAGCGGAGGACCGCGCAGCTGTCCCTGCGGCAGCTCGCCGAGGCGGCCGGGGTGTCGAACCCGTACCTGAGCCAGATCGAGCGGGGGCTGCGCAAGCCGAGCGCGGAGGTCCTGCAGCAGGTCGCGAAGGCGCTGCGGATCTCCGCCGAGACGCTCTACGTGCGGGCGGGGATCCTCGACGAGAAGGAGCGGGAGGAGCTGGAGACGCGGGCCGTCATCCTGGCCGATCCCTCGATCAACGAGCGGCAGAAGCAGGTGCTGCTCCAGATCTACGACTCGTTCCGCAAGGAGAACGCCGCCGAGGCCGCCGCGGCGGCAGCGGCCGCGACCGCCGCAACGGCAGCCGCGGCATCCGCCGCAGCCGCCGAGGGCGCCGCGACGCCCGCCGACCGGGCCCCCGCCGTGCCCGATGCCGAACCGACCCCGAGCTAGTACACGTCACACCGGGAGGACCACCAGCATGGCCATCATCGACGAACTGCGTACCCCTCTCTTCTTCGCCGCCGGCACCGCCGACCTGGTCGCGCAGCAGGCCAAGAAGGTTCCCGGCCTGATCGAGCAGCTCGCCGCCGAGGCGCCGGCCCGGATCGAGGCCGTACGGAACACCGACCCGAAGGCCGTGCAGGAGAAGGTGACCGCGCAGGCCAAGGAGGCCCAGGTCACCGTCCAGACGAAGTTCGCCGAGGTCGTCGGCGTCCTGGACACGGACCTGAAGAAGCTCGGCGAGACCGCCCAGGACCTCGCCCTGCGCGGGGTCGGCGTCGCCGCCGAGTACGCCGTGAAGGCGCGCGAGAAGTACGAGGAGGTCGCCGCGCACGGCGAGGAGGCCGTGAAGTCCTGGCGGGGCGAGGTCGCCGAGGAGATCGTCGAGATCGCCGTCGTCGTCGAGCCCGAGTCGGACGCGGAGCCGGAGGCCTCGGTGACGGAGCCGGAGACCTCGGAGGCGGCCGCCGCGAAGGCTCCCGCGAAGAAGACCACCACCCGCAAGGCTCCCGCCAAGAAGGCCGCGGCCGAGAAGGTCGCCGCCGAGAAGGAGTAGGCCGGGGCACCAATACGGGTACCTGGTGCGTTGTACCGGGTACCTTGGCCGCGAGGCGCTCACTCCCCTCTTCACTAGGCGGTGCTCAGCATGTTGCGCGCGGGATTCGACTCCCTTCTCTTCCTGGTGATCTTCCTGGTCTTCACCGGCTTCGCCGTCGCCGCGCTCGTCTTCGCCGCGATGGCGCGCGAGGACGCGTACCGCGCCGCCGAGAAGCAGACGAAGAAGTTCTGGCTGATCATCCTGGCCGTCAACCTCGCCCTGAACCTGCTCCTGCCGATGCTGTTCCTGCAGATCGCCGGGCTCATCGCCGCCATCGTGTTCATGGTGGACGTGCGCCCCGCGCTCGCGCAGGTGTCCGGCGGCGGCCGGGGCCGCCGGGGCGGCGGCTCCAGCAGCGACGGGCCGTACGGCCCCTACAACGGCGGCCGTTAGCGGCCCGCCGGCGCGGAACCGTTCCACGGACCCGCGCGACGACCGTACGAGCAGGGCCCGGGGCTGTCCCCGGGCCCTGTTCCTGTCCGGGGGCGGACGGCTGCCGGGGCCTGTCCCTGGGCGGGGCCGGGCCGGATGTCCCTGGATCCTGTCCCCTCGCGGGGGCAGGACGGCGGTCATCCCCGTGCCCTGTCCCTCTCCAGCGCCAGGACGGCGGTCATCCCCGTGCCCTGTCCCTCTCCAGGGCCAGGACCGCGACGTCGTCGGTGAGCTCGCCGCCGTTGAGCGACCTGACCTCCGTGACGGCCGCCTCCAGGAGCTCCTCGCCGCGCAGGCCCGAGGCCAGCTGCCGGTTGATCATCGTGACCATGCCGTCCTGGCCGAGCCGGGGCGAACCGGGACCGGCCGAGCGGCCCTCGATGAGGCCGTCCGTGTACATGAGGAGGCTCCACGCCCCGCCCAGCTCCACCTGGCGGCGGGGCCAGCGGGCGCGCGGCAGCAGTCCGAGGGCCGGGCCGCCGTCCTCGTACGGGAGGAGCCGGGCCGCCCGGTCCTGCCGGGCGATCAGGGGGGAGGGGTGGCCGGCCAGGCAGAGGCCCGCCCGGCGTCCGTCGGGCGCGATGTCCACGGTGCAGAGCGTCGCGAAGATCTCCTCGCTCTCCCGCTCGTGTTCGAGGACCTGCTGCATGGTCGAGAGCAGTTCGTCGCCGCACAGGCCCGCGAAGGTCAGGGCCCGCCAAGCGATCCGCAGCTCGACGCCGAGCGCGGCCTCGTCGGGGCCGTGCCCGCACACGTCGCCGATCATGGCGTGGACGGTGCCGTCGGGCGTGCGCACGACGTCGTAGAAGTCGCCGCCGAGCAGCGCGCGGGAGCGGCCGGGGCGGTAGTGGGCCGCGAACCGCAGGTCGGAGCCCTCCAGGAGCGGGGTGGGGAGCAGCCCGCGTTCCAGCCGGGCGTTCTCCTGGGCGCGGAGTCGGGACTCGGCCAGCTTCACCTGGACGGCGTCGGCGCGCTTGCGTTCGACCGCGTACCGGATGGCCCGGCTGAGGAGTCGCCCGTCGAGCTCCTCGCGGAAGAGGTGGTCCTGGGCCCCGACCCGTACGGCCTCGGCCGCGAGCTCGGCGTCCGCCGAGGCGGCGAGGGCGAGGACGGCGTGGCGCGGGGCGAGGCGCAGGATGTGGCGCAGGGGGGCGAGCGGGTCGTCGCCGGCGGCGGCCCTGGGGCCGGGCAGGGAGAGGTCGACGAGGACGCAGTGGACGTCGTCGGTGAGGAGCCGCTCGGCCTCGGTGAGGTTGCGGGCGGTGCGGATGCGGACCCGGGTGCCGGCGGCGTCGGCCGCGTCGAGCAGTTCGGGTACGGCGAGGGCACCCGCCGGGTCGTCCTCGACGACCAGGAGGGTGAGATCGGTGCGATCCGTGCGATCGGTGCCTGCGGCGGTGACTGTGCCTGTCATAGCGGTGGCGTCCATAGGGGTGGCCTCACCGGGTCCCGCAGCTGCAGAGACGATTCTCTGACGCGGTAGCGATACGGGCATCGGTCCGGGTTTCCTTCCCTCCCCCCGAGGGTGCGCAGGGCGCCGGGTGGCGTCCCGCCCGTCCCGGACCCTAGCGGTAGGGCGGTGCGCAGCGGAATGGTGATCGACGAGCGGGCGCCCGTGGCGTCCTTGGCATATGCCGCGGAAGGGGAGGTACTTGCCCCCGCGAGCCGCACCGGCGGCCCCGACGGCAATGAGAAACGTCACGCCTCGCCCGCGCCGCCGACGACGACCTCCGCCGTGGGCCCGGTCACATCCCGCCCCGCGGGGCAGCCGGCGTCCGTCACACCGGGGCGGACGACGCCCAGGATCTCCTTCACACAAGGGCGGACGACGCCCAGGATCTCCCTCACACCGGGCGGACGACGCCCAGGATCTCCATCGAGCCCGCGCCCGCGAGGGTGATGTTCCTGCCGGGGCGCGGCGCGTGCACGATCGCGCCGTTTCCGACGTACATGCCGATGTGGCTGGCGTCCTTGAAGTAGACGATCAGGTCGCCCGGCCGCATGTCCTTGACGTCCACGCGGGGGAGGAGCCGCCACTGCTCCTGCGAGGTGCGGGGGATGCCGAGGCCGGCCGCGCCCCAGGCGCTCTGGGTCAGCCCGGAGCAGTCGAACGTGCCCGGTCCCTCGGCGCCCCACTCGTACGGCTTGCCGATCTGGGCCGTCGCGAACGCGATGGCCTTCTTGGCCTCGGGCGTCGTGTCGCCCTTCAGGCCGGCGAGGACGCCGGTGCCGAGCCAGGTCGTCTGGGCGCGGTACTGGGCCTGTTCCTCCAGGCGCCGCAGCCGCTCCCGCTCCTCGGCGGCGAGCTCGGACTCCAGCTTCTTCGCCGCGGCGATCTTGTCGGTGATCTCCTTCTTCGCCTTGGCCTGCCGGACGCGGTTGGCCTCCAGCTTGGTCCAGTTCGCGCCGGCGTCCTTGGCGTAGACGTCCAACTGGGCCTGGGCGCGGTTCATCTCGCCGAGGAGGTCCGTGGTGGCCTTCGCCCCGGCCTTGAGCCGGCCCGCCGTGTCGAGGAAGAGCTGCGGGTCGTCGGTGAGGACGAGCTGCGCGCCCTCGGGGAGCCCGCCGTTGCGGTACTGGGCGCGGGCGGCGGCGCCGGCCCTGGCCTTGAGGGCCTCGATGCGTGCGCGGCCGGCCAGGATCAGCCGGGCGACCTGGACGATCTCGGCGGACTGCTCCTTGGTCTTCTCCTCGGCGAGGTTGTACGCGTCGGTGGCGGCGGCGGCCTGCCGGTACAGGCCGTCTATCTCCTTGCGCACCTCCTCCAGGCTCTTCTTCGGCGGCGGAGGCGGGAGCGGCGAGGCGGACGCCTGAAGGGTGAGCGCGGGCGAGGCCAGCACGGTCAGGGCGCAGATCACGGTGATCGCGGCAGTGGCGTGGCGGCGTCGGTCCACGAGCTCCCCCTCGAGTGAACGAATCTGATTTACCGTCAGTAACTTGTCGGTGACCTTGGCGATAGTGCCATGCGAAACCGGAAAGCAACAGGGGAAACCGGGGCCTGTCGGGCCTGTTCCCCCCAGGGGTGACGGGCGATGCGCGCGGGGCGTTCCCTACGTACCGGAAATTCTGCGGGAGTTGGGGAAAACGACGGCAACCACCCGGTATCACCCCCTGCCACCGGCCCCGTTCTCACCTCACCCGCGTGGCGCCAGCGCCTCCCACCGCACCGTCACCTCGCCCTGCCGCCACCGCCGCGGCCCGTCCGCCAGCGGCCAGTCGGCGGCGAGGTCGCGGACGGAACGGATCCACCGCTGGCGTGCGCCCAGGGAGGCGTACGGGGCGGCCGCGGCCCACGCGCGGTCGAAGTCCCGCAGGAAGGCGTGCACCGGCTCGCCCGGCACATTGCGGTGGATCAGCGCCTTCGGCAGCCGCTCCGCCAGGTCCGAGGGGCGGTCGAGCGAGCCGAGTCGGGTCGCGAAGGTCACCGTGCGGGGCCCGTCGGCGTCGAGCGCCACCCACACGTGGCGGCGCCCGATCTCGTCGCAGGTGCCCTCCACCAGGAGTCCGCCGGGCGCGAGCCGCCCGCGCAGCCGCGTCCACACGGCCGCGACCTGCTCCTCGTCGTACTGGCGCAGCACGTTCGCCGCCCGGATCAGGGCGACCCGGCCGGGCACGGGCACCTCGAAGCCGCCGTGCACGAAGGAGAGGCCCTCGTGTTCGTACGGCTTCGCGGCCTCGACCCGGGCGGGCTCGATCTCGATCCCGTACAGCCGGGTGCGGGGCTCGGCGGTCCGCAGTCGGGCCAGGAGCTCGACGGCGGTCCAGGGGGCGGCCCCGTAACCGAGGTCCACGGCGAGCGGCGGTTCGGCGGAGCGGCGCAGCGCCGGGCCGTGGACGGCGGCGATCCAGCGGTCCATGCGGCGCAGCCGGTTGGGGTTGGTGGTCCCGCGGGTCGGTGTGCCGACGGGGCGGGTGGTGCGCGGGGCCATGCCATGAGCGTAAGGGGTGGGGAGGGGGGTGCCCGGAGGGGCTCGGCGCCGCCCGGCACGGCAACGAATTGGCAAAGCGCGCTCGCCATCGGAAATGAAAGGGGCCATTCCGGCGTTGTGGCGGCTGGAGGACGTAGCACGCCCTCCTGGAGTCGTGCCCGAGACGGGCTCGACGCCCCGTTCGACCCAGCTCCACCCCAGCTCAGCCCGCCAGCCAAGCCCCCGAGCGGAAGGACCGCCGACGTGAGCCAGTACGTGTCCCGGTTCGCCGGCACCCGGCACCGGCACCCGGCACCGCCCAGGCTCCGGCTCCCCGGCCGGAACCGCGTCCCGCGGCGAGTGGCCATGCTCAGCGTGCACACCTCACCGCTGCACCAGCCGGGCACCGGCGACGCGGGCGGCATGAACGTCTACATCGTCGAACTGGCCAAGCGCCTCGCCGCCATCGACATCGAGGTGGAGATCTTCACCCGGGCCACCACCGGCGGGCTGCCGCCGGTCGTCGAGCTGACCCCCGGCGTGCTCGTACGGCACGTGGACGCCGGCCCGTACGAGGGTCTGGCCAAGGAGGAGCTGCCGGCCCAGCTCTGCGCCTTCACGCACGGCGTGATGCAGGCGTGGGCGGGCCACCGCCCCGGCCACTACGACCTCGTCCACTCCCACTACTGGCTCTCCGGCCACGTCGGCTGGCTCGCCGCCGAACGCTGGGGCGTCCCGCTCGTCCACGCCATGCACACCATGGCGAAGGTCAAGAACGCGGCGCTCGCCGAGGGCGACACGCCCGAGCCCGCCGCCCGGGTCATCGGCGAGACCCAGATCGTCTCCGCCGCCGACCGGCTGATCGCCAACACGGCCGAGGAGGCCGACGAGCTCGCCCGTTTCTACGACGCCGATCCCGGAAAGATCGGGGTCGTCCACCCGGGCGTGAACCTCGACCGCTTCCGTCCCGCCGACGGCCGCGCCGCCGCCCGCGCCCGGCTCGGGCTGCCGCGCGACGCGTTCATCCCCGTCTTCGCCGGACGGATACAGCCCCTGAAGGCCCCGGACATCCTGCTGCGCGCCGCCGCGCTGCTCTTGGACCGGGACCCCTCGCTGCGCTCCCGCATGATCGTCCCGGTGGTCGGCGGCCCCAGCGGCAGCGGCCTCGCCAAGCCGGAGCAGCTGCAGAAGCTGGCCGCCCGGCTCGGCATCGCGGACGTCGTGCGCTTCCACCCGCCGGTGGGGCAGGACCGGCTCGCGGACTGGTTCCGCGCGGCCAGCGTCCTCGTCATGCCCTCGTACAGCGAGTCCTTCGGTCTCGTCGCGATCGAGGCGCAGGCGGCCGGCACCCCCGTCGTCGCGGCGGCGGTCGGCGGCCTGCCCGTCGCCGTGCGGGACGACGTGACCGGTTTCCTCGTCCAGGGCCACGACCCGGCGGACTACGCCCGGGCGCTCGGCCGGTTCGCGGCCGACCCGGACCTGTCGGCCCGGATGGGCGCGGCGGCGGCCCTGCACGCCGGGTCCTTCGGCTGGGACACGGCCGCGTCGGGCACGGCGGACGTCTACACGGCCGCCATGCACGACCATCGGCTCCGCGAGAACCGCCGTCGCGTACGCTCCCACCATGGCTGAGGACGAGGTCGGGGACCGGGTCGAGGACCGGGTCGGGGACGTGCGGCGGATCATCGAGTCCGCCTTCGACGACGCGGAGCTGGAGTGGGAGTCTCCCGAGCCCGGCTCGTACGTCGTCAAACTCCCGGGCACGCGCAAGCTGTTCACCACCCTGTCCTTGCGCGCCGGACGCCACTCCCTCTCCCTGAACGCGTTCGTCATCCGCCACCCCGACGAGAACGAGGCCGGCGTCCACCGCTGGCTCCTTGAGCGCAACCTCAAGCTGTACGGGGTGAGTTACGCGATCGACGGCCTCGGTGACGTGTACCTCGCCGGCAAGCTCCCGCTCGCCGCCGTCACGCCCGACGAGCTTGACCGGCTGCTCGGCTCCGTCCTCGAGGCCGCGGACGGCGACTTCAACACCCTCCTGGAACTGGGCTTCGCCTCGGCGATCCGGCGCGAGTACGCCTGGCGCGTCTCCCGCGGCGAGTCGACCCGCAACCTCGACGCGTTCAAGAACCTGGTCGCGAAGACCGGCAACTGACCGGCGGCGCGGTCCGCGAGTTCGACCAGACCGACGTCCCCGACGTCCCCGACGTCCCCGACGTCCCCGACGTCCCCGACTTCGCCGGCGACCTCCGCGCGCGCGTGGAGGCGTACGGCCCGCGGGGGACGCTCCGCCCCCGCGGCTTCCCCGAGGCGCAGCGGTCCCTCAGGCGCTGACGGAGGAGGACCGCCCGGCGTCCCGATCCGTGACGTCCCCGACGACCACCGTGGTCTCGCCGATCGCACCGATCGCGCCGATCTCGCCGGTCTTCCCTGCCTCAACGGTCTCGCCGACCTCAACGATCTCGCCGATCTCAACGATGTCGATGACCGCGACGCTTTCGGAGACGGGGGCCGGCTCCTCGGCGAGGGCCTTCCGCAGCCGGGTGAAGTAGCCGGCGGCGGCGACGACGCCGATCGCGGCGGTCGCGGCCCACAGCACGTCGGGGCCGGGGCCGTCGACGATGGCACCGGCGCCGATGGGGGCGACGAAACCGGCGACGGCCCAGGACATGCCCATCACGCCCTGGTAGCGGCCCCGGGCGTGCTCCGGGGCGAGGCGGGCGGTGGCGGCGGCGTTCGTAGGGACGTGGATCATCTCGCCGACCGTCCAGACGATCACCGTCGCGGCGAAGGCGACGGAGGAGCCGGCGAGCGCCGTGGCGCCCGTGCCCAGGGCGAAGAGGAGCGCCGACAGGGTCAGCAGCACGACCGGGGAGCGCTTGTCGGTCAGCTTGTTGACGAGCAGCTGGAAGCCGACGATCACGATGCCGTTGACGGCGATCACGACGCCGTACGCCGAGGGGGCCAGGCCCTCGCCGGCCATCGTCAGGGGCAGACCGATCCAGGGGGCGGTGAAGACGAGGCAGACGAGGAGGTTGAGGAGGACCAGCGTGCGGAAGGGCGCGTCGCGCAGCACGGTCAGCATGCCGACCTTCTCCTCCGCGACCGGTTCGCCCTTCGTGCCGACCGCGGCCTCGGGGCGGGTCTCGGGTAGCCGCAGGAAGACGATGAGGGCGCACAGCGTGGTGGCGACGGCGTCGACGACGAAGAGGGTGCGGTAGCCGAGGAACGCGGCGGCGCCGCCGCCGATGGCGGCGATGGCGAAGCCGAGGTTGAGGGCCCAGTAGTTGAGGGCGTACGCCCGGCGCACTTCGTGGGCGGGGACCATGTCCGCGATGGTGGCGTTGATGGACGGCCGGACGGCCTGCATCGCCACGCCCATGAGGAGGACGACGGTGGCGATGCCCCAGGCGCTGGTGACGAAGGCGAGCGCGGCGGCGCAGGAGGCGGCCGCCAGGTGCATCGTGACCATCGTGGGGCGCCGGCCCCAGCGGTCGGTGAGCACGCCGCCGAGCGGCGAACCGGCGACGCCGCCGAGACCGTGGAGGGCGACGACGAGACCGGCGAACCACGCGGAGTGCCCGAGCTCGACGGTCAGATAGAGGGAGAGGAACGTCAGGACGAAGGCCCCGGTCCGGTTGACCAGGGTCGACAGCCAGAGCCACCAGAAGCCCTGCGGGAGGCCGGAGACCTGGGTACGGGCTGATCGTCTGAGCGAATCGATGGTCATGTGTGGCGGTCCCCTGCTGTACGTAAGCCCTGCATCCGGCTCTCGTAACTTACGCATCTCATACGCCGGACGCCAACGGATTGACGACGCGCGTCAATCGTCAGCGGTCGATTAGGCTCGTACGCATGGCCGACGCACCGTACAAGCTGATCCTCCTCCGCCACGGCGAGAGCGAGTGGAACGAGAAGAATCTGTTCACCGGATGGGTGGACGTGAACCTCACCGCGAAGGGTGAGAAGGAGGCGACGCGCGGCGGCGAGCTGCTCAAGGACGCCGGCCTGCTCCCCGACGTGCTGCACACCTCCCTCCAGAAGCGCGCCATCCGCACCGCGCAGCTCGCCCTCGAGTCGGCCGACCGCCACTGGATCCCGGTCAACCGTTCCTGGCGTCTGAACGAGCGCCACTACGGCGCCCTCCAGGGCAAGGACAAGGCCCAGACCCTCGCCGAGTTCGGCGAGGAGCAGTTCATGCTGTGGCGCCGCTCCTACGACACCCCGCCGCCGGCGCTCTCCGACGACAGCGAGTACTCGCAGGCCCACGACGCCCGCTACGCGACGATCCCCCCGGAGCTGCGCCCGCGGACCGAGTGCCTCAAGGACGTCGTCGAGCGCATGCTCCCCTACTGGTACGACTCCATCGTCCCGGACCTCCTCGCCGGCCGCACGGTCCTCGTCGCCGCCCACGGCAACAGCCTCCGCGCCCTCGTCAAGCACCTCGACGGCATCTCCGACGCCGACATCGCCGGCCTCAACATCCCCACCGGCATCCCCCTCTCCTACGAGCTCGACGAGAACTTCAAGCCCCTCAACCCCGGCGGCACCTACCTCGACCCGGACGCCGCCGCGGCCGCCATCGAGGCCGTCAAGAACCAGGGCAAGAAGAAGTAGCCCCGGCGCGTCCCGTTTCCGTCAGCCCCCTGTTCGCCGCTTCGCGGTGGGTGGGGGGTTCGGCGTTGTGCCGTGGGTGTTCTGGGGGTGTACCAGGTCCGTGACATCGGGGGGCGCGGGGGTGTGGTGGGGGGTGGGGCGTTGCTACGTTCCGGGCAGGGGCGTGGCCGTGGGGCGGGCGCCGGGGTAGAGGGGGACTCAACCGTGAACGTCGACCGACTCAGACCGGCTTTCGTCGCGGTGGCGGCTGTCGCGCTGGCCGCTGTGCTCACGGGGTGTCAGGGGGACGGGGGCGCCGTGGGGGGCGGCGCGCCGGGGGCGAGTGCGACGGCCGTCGCGCCCGAGCCGGCGGGGACGAGTGGGGCGCCCGCGGAGACGGGGGCGGCGACACCGGCGGTGAAGACGCCCGTCAAGGTGCCCGCCACGAAGCCCGCGGCACCCAAGTCCAAGTCCAAGCCCAAGCCAAAGCCGAAGGGCACGACCGCGGCGCCCGGCGCCGACTGCGTCAGTGCGCCGCCGACACCGGAGGACTACGACCCCGACGAGTTCGCGCTGTACCGGATCGAGGAGCTCGGCGGGAGCACCGGGAAGGTCAACCTCGTTCTCCAGCACGGGGCGTGGGGGTGCGGTGGCGTGGACACCGACGGCGGGCCGTTCGTCGTGAGCGGCGAGGAGAGCCGCTGGGCCCTCGACCAGGCCGCGTACGTCACGGTCACCAACCCGATCGTCACCAGCACCGAGAACCAGCGGATCGGGGTCCAGGAGCTCATCGACTGGGTCGCCGCGCACCCCGACTCCGGGCTCGTGTTCCGCTACCAGACCGGCGACGACGGGGCGATCCACCGCCTTGAGCAGGTCTTCACGCCTTAGGGGTGTCCGGTCAGGGGTGTCCGGCCGGACGGGTGAGGGCGAAACCTTCCGGCTGCGGTGCGCCGCTTGTGGGGCGGGGGAAGGGGTTAGGGGTGGGGTGACCTTGGTCGTTCCCACCGAAACGAGAACCTTCGTGCGTCTCCGTCATTCCGTCGCCGCCGTGTGCGGCGCACTCGCCCTCACCGCCACCCTGGCCACGCCCGCGAACGCCGCTGTCGGCGACTTCGGTTACGGGTTCGTCGGCATCAGCGGCGACCCGCAGCGGGTCGCGCTGCACGACCCGGCCGACGACGTCTGCGTCACGATCCCCGAGGCCGCGGACCCGGGTTCCTCCGAGCCCGCGTTCGCACCGCACAACGACACCGACGCGTTCGCGATCGTCTTCACCGAGCCCGACTGCACGGGCGACTCGTGGACCCTTCGGCCCCACGGCCGCCCGGCCACCGACCGTCTGAAGCTCCGTTCGGTGGTGTTCGTCCGTCCTTAGGGCCCGTCAGGCGGGTAGGACTCCGACTCACTGACCTCAGGAGGTCGGACCGGGTCGGACCCCGCGGATCAGAAGTCCTCGCAGGCCTTCGCGCGGAAGTCGTCCAGGGAGACCGTTCTGGCCTCGTCACCCCGCTCGTACCGCACCTGACCCGGTACGAGCTTCGCCAGGTCGGCGGTCGTGAAGTGGACCGAGGCCGTCGACCAGGAGTTGTCCTCGGTCGAGCCGTAGAAGCCGTACGGCTGCCCGGGGACGAGGCGTCCGAGTGGCTCCTCCGCCGTCCAGCCGTCGGCGGGGGAGCCCAGCGACCAGCTGGTGAAGCCGGTGACCGGGGTGTCGTGCTTCCAGACGCCCGTGACGTCCGGGCTCTCGGGGTCGTCGGCGTCGTCGGGGTGGAGGAGCGCCCCGTCGATCCGGTCGTGGCACATCTGGATCACGCCGATCGGCTTCCCGTCCGCCGTCACCGCGACGCCGGAGACCCCCGCGACCGGCACGGTGCAGCCGGCGAGGACGCCCAGGGCGGGGAGTACGGCGGCGGTCAGGAGGGCGCGGCGCGGGCGGACGATCACGGGCCCATCCTGGCGCGGTCCGATAATCGAGGGCGGAGAGGGCGATGAGTCGTTACCGTCCGGCACATGAACACGAGTACGTCCCTGCGCCTGGAGCCGGTCACCCCCGCCCACATCGACGCCGCCCTCGCCCTGCGCGTCCACCCGCACCAGGAGCGCAACGTGGCTCCCGTCGTGCGCTCGCTCGCGGAGGCGTACGCCTTCGGGGAGACGGCGTGGCCGCGGCTGATTTTCGACGGGGAGGAGCTCGTCGGCTTCGTGATGGCCTTCCTCGACATCCAGTGGAACGAGGAGAAGGACCCCGCCGACCGCCGCAGCGGCCTCTGGCGCCTGAACATCGGCGCCGGGGGACAGGGCAAGGGGTACGGGCGGTTCGCCGTCGAAGCCGTACGCGACGAGTTGCTGAGGCGCGGGGAACGGCGGCTGTACGTGACCTGGGAGCCGGGCGAGGACGGGCCCGGCGCGTTCTACCACCGGCTGGGCTTCCGTACGACCGGTGAGCTCAGCGGCGGCCAGACGGTCGGCGTACTCGACATCGGGTGAGCGGAGGGGTGGGGCGTGGCCGCGGCCGCACCCCACCCCTCACGCGGTCAGCCCGATCAGCCACCGCACTGGCAGGGCGAGCCCGACTGGCAGCCGCAGCCGCAGCCCGAGCCGCACCCGCAGGCGCCGAGCACCGGCAGGAACACCGCCTCGCGCGGCGCCTCCGCGCCGGACTCGGTCGTCATCGGGGACTTCGGGGATTCGGCCATGAGGGTCCCTCCCTATTCGAGGCGTGCGTCGCCTCCCCCCATTGCATGCCCACTCCCACGGGCGCATCAACGGCGCACCGGAGTCCGCGCGCCGATGCGCCCCCACGCGCCGATGCGCTCTCACCCGCCCCACGCCCGCCCCCGGCCGTGTACGCGCCCCCCGGCGCGCCCACACCCCCCGGCCGTGTACGCGCCCCCCGGCCACGTACACACCCCCCCGGCCGTGCACGCGCCCTCAGTCACGTACACGCGCCCCCGGCCCCGCGGGTCCGACGTGCGGTTACGCGCCCTCGACCGGGGAGTCCGCGGCCTGGAGCTCGTCGGCGTGCTCGCCCGTCACGAGGTAGACGACGCGCTTCGCGACCGACACGGCGTGGTCGGCGAACCGCTCGTAGTACCGGCCGAGCAGCGTGACGTCCACGGCGGTCTCGATGCCGTGCTTCCAGCGGTCGTCCATGAGGTGCTGGAAGAGCGTGCGGTGCAGCAGGTCCATCTCGTCGTCGTCCTGCTCCAGCTGGAGCGCCAGGTCGACGTCCTTCGTGATGATGACCTCGGCCGCCTTCGCCATCAGGCGCTGCGCCAGCTGCCCCATCTCGAGGATCGTGGCGTGGAGGTCCCGCGGCACCGCCGTGTCCGGGAACCGCAGCCGGGCCAGCTTGGCCACGTGCTGGGCCAGGTCGCCGGAGCGCTCCAGGTCGGCGCTCATCCGCAGCGAGGTCACCACGATGCGCAGATCCGTCGCCACGGGCTGCTGGCGGGCGAGCAGCGCTATCGCCCGCGCCTCCAGGTCGTGCTGGAGGTCGTCGACCTTCTGGTCCGCGGCGATCACGCTCTCCGCGAGCTTCAGATCCGCGTCGAGCATCGCCGTCGTGGCGCGCCCGATCGCCGACCCGACGAGCCGGGCCATCTCGACCAGGCTCTCGCCGATCGAGTCGAGTTCCTCGTGGTACGCGTCCCGCATGGATGTCCCTCTCTACGCATTGCTCCGGGGTCCGGGTGGGGCTTGGACCCCCACGTTGCCACGTTCGGCCCCCTACGCGTCGGGTTCCGACACCTGACGTGAACCGGCACTTTCCCCCAGGTGAACTCTGGGCGACGCCCGCCGCCGCCCCGGCTGGGCAAATGAACCGGCACCGTCCCCTCGGTGAACTCTGGGCGACGACTGTTCGAGCAGCCACTCGGACGGCTGGGAGAGTGTCCGTCCGCCCGCATAACCTTGAGGGCATGGACGTGAACGCGGCGGTCGCCGCATTGGCAGCGATCGCCGGAGTGTGCACCGGCGTGATCGCCATGTTGGCGTTCCGCTGGAGCGAACGCGACCACGCGCGCCCCACCCGTACCTCCCTGCACACCGACGCCGTGCTCCCGCCCGGCGTCGACACCGTGCTGTCCGTGCTGCGCTCCTCCGCGGTCGTCCTCGACGAGAGCGACTCCGTGGTGAAGGCCAGCTCGGCGGCGTACGCACTCGGCCTGGTCCGGGGCGGGAAACTGGCCATCGAGCCCATGCTCAACATGGCCCGCGACACCCGCCGCGACGGAGAGATACGGCAGGTCGAACTGGACCTGGCCCGGCGTGGCACCGGACGCGGCGAGGCCCTCGCCGTCTCCGCCCGGGTCGCACCGCTGGGCTCGCGGCTCGTGCTGCTCCTGGTCGAGGACCTCACGGAGGCCCGCCGCATCGAAGCGGTACGGCGCGACTTCGTGGCCAACGTGAGCCATGAGCTCAAGACCCCGACGGGCGCGCTCTCGCTGCTCTCCGAGGCCGTCATGGACGCCTCGGACGACCCCGAGGCGGTCACCCGCTTCGCCGGCCGCATGCAGATCGAGGCGACCCGCCTCACCAACCTCGTACAGGAGCTCATCGACCTCTCCCGCGTGCAGAACGACGATCCGCTGGAGGACTCCGAGCCGGTGTCCGTGGACGAGCTCGTCGCGGAGGCGATCGACCGCTCCCGGCACACCGCCACCACCAAGCAGATCATGATGGCCTCCGGAGGCACCGCCGACCTGCGGGTCTGGGGCAGCCGCGGCCAGCTCGCCGCCGCCCTCGGCAACCTCGTCGAGAACGCCGTCAACTACTCACCGGCCCACACCCGCGTCGGCATCGCGGCCCGCAAGATCGCCGCGCCCGGCGGCGACCTGATCGAGATAGCCGTCACCGACCAGGGCATCGGCATCCCCGACAAGGACAAGGAGCGCGTCTTCGAGCGCTTCTACCGCGTCGACCCGGCCCGCTCCCGCGCCACCGGCGGTACGGGACTCGGCCTGGCCATCGTGAAGCACGTGGCCGCCTCGCACGGCGGGGAGGTCACCGTCTGGAGCACCGAGGGTCAGGGCTCCACCTTCACCCTGCGGCTGCCCGAGGCGGGCTCCGCACGGGACCGCCGGCCCGTCTCGTCCCCCACCCCTGATCTCATGACCGAACCGCTCCCCGCCCCGGAGGTCCTTCCGTGACCCGAGTGCTTGTCGTCGAGGATGAGGAATCCTTCAGCGACGCCCTGTCGTACATGCTCCGCAAGGAAGGCTTCGAGGTCGCCGTCGCGGCGACCGGGCCCGACGGCCTCGACGAGTTCGAGCGCAACGGAGCCGACCTCGTCCTCCTCGACCTGATGCTTCCGGGCCTTCCCGGTACCGAGGTGTGCCGCCAGCTCCGCGGCCGCTCGAACGTCCCGGTCATCATGGTGACCGCCAAGGACAGCGAGATCGACAAGGTCGTCGGGCTGGAGATAGGAGCCGACGACTACGTGACGAAGCCCTTCTCCTCGCGCGAGCTGGTCGCCCGCATCCGCGCGGTGCTCCGCCGCCGCGGCGAGCCGGAGGAGGTCACCCCGGCGGCCCTGGAGGCCGGCCCGGTCCGCATGGACGTCGACCGCCACGTGGTGACGGTCTCCGGCGGCAAGGTCGACCTGCCGCTGAAGGAGTTCGACCTCCTGGAGATGCTGCTGCGCAACGCGGGCCGCGTCCTGACCCGCATGCAGCTCATCGACCGGGTCTGGGGAGCCGACTACGTCGGCGACACCAAGACCCTCGACGTCCACGTCAAGCGCCTCCGCGCCAAGATCGAACCCGACCCCGGCGCCCCGCGCTACCTGGTGACGGTCCGCGGCCTCGGCTACAAGTTCGAGCCGTAGACCGCGCTCGGCGGCGTGCCTGGGCACGTGGACGTGCGGCACCGCGCGTGGACGTGAGGAACGGCGCCTGTACGTGAGGAACGGCGCCTGTACGTGAGGAGGGGCGCCCCCCGGCCGGGGGGCGCCCCTCCTCACGTCTGTGCGGCGGTCAGTGACCGGCCGAGTGGCTCGCCTCGCCCGTCGGCTCGGTGCCGTGCTCGCCCTCGGCGGACGCGGAGGCCGAGGCGGTCGGCGTGGCGGCCGGCGGGGCCGGGACGACGCTAGGGCCGAAGTCCTTGAAGTAGCTGGTCGCCGGGACGACGAAGGCGTTGAGGGTCACGTCGCCGGTCTTGCTCAGCTTGAAGACGACCTTCTGGGCGTTGCCGTTGCGGGCCTCGGCGAGGCCGTTCTCGACCACGGCGGAGGCGTTGCCGTCGCCGCCGATGACGACGGAGCCGAGCGCCGGGACGGTGATCGGGCCTGCGCCCTCGGCCGCCTTCAGCTTCACCGTGCCGAGCGTGCCCGGGAGGGTGATCGAGTCGATGGTCTGCGGCTGGCTGCCGTTGTTGAAGACGGTGGCCGAGACGACGGCCGGGCCCTTGACGCCGACCTCGGGCTGGGTGATCACCAGCGCGTTCTGGATCTTGACGTCGTCCACGGTGACGGCGGCGTTGTCCGGCCGCACTTCGAGCGTCTGTGCGTCGTTGCCCGCGCCACAGGCGGACAGCGCGGCGATGGAGAACACGATGGCGGTGGCGGCGAGGGCGCCGCGTCGAAGGCTGCGGCTCACGGCGGCGGCATCTCCTAGGACGTTCGGACGGGCTTGGGAACTAAGGAACAACTAAAGGTGTGTCAGCCCGCTTAGGTTACCGAGCCGCACTCTCCGTCCCGCACCCGACCCGCCCCTAACCGGCCGCGGGCGTCGCCCGGGCTCCCCTGGGTGCGCACCTCAGGGGTGGTCCGCCGGCCCGTCCGGTGCACGTCGGCCTTCGGCCGCCGTGGCCGGATCACGACCCATTGACCTGTTGTTCACATAACCGCCTTGATCAATTCGAGGGTCGCCGCGCATTACCCGGAGTCGTACCTCCGGAAAACCGCGGACCGGGGTCGGCTGATCAATTACGGAATCACCCCCGGATGCATCCGTACGGGTGGTCGATCCTCGAACGGAGTAGGGGAAGAAGGCCGCTTCGAACCCGACAAAACGGGACATCGAGCCTGCCTCGAGGGGTCTCGGGTATGTGTAACGTGCGCGTTTCTCTCTGTCCGCACAGCCGCTCCGACCTGCGAATACCGCCTTCCGGAAGCCCTTCGCAGCACGTCCGTGATGCCGTTGTCAAGCCCCGAGATATGCCCTGACCTGCGAAAACGCCATTCAGAAGAAGCTGAATCCGTGTTACCCTGGATAGCCACGGAAGGGGTACCTGTCACATGACGTTCAAGGTTGGCGACACCGTGGTCTATCCCCATCACGGGGCCGCGCTGATCGAGGCCATCGAAACTCGCCAGATCAAAGGCGTGGACAAGACCTACTTGGTGCTCAAGGTCGCGCAGGGCGACCTGACTGTTCGCGTGCCTGCGGACAATGCGGAGTTCGTCGGTGTGCGCGACGTGGTCGGGCAGGACGGGCTGGACCGGGTCTTCGAGGTGCTGCGTGCGCCGTACGCCGAAGAGCCGACGAACTGGTCTCGTCGCTACAAGGCAAATCTCGAGAAGCTCGCCTCCGGCGATGTCATCAAGGTCGCCGAAGTAGTCCGCGACCTGTGGCGGCGCGAGCGCGAGCGCGGGCTCTCCGCAGGTGAGAAGCGCATGCTTGCCAAGGCTCGACAGATCCTGGTGAGTGAGCTCGCTCTCGCGGAGAACACGAACGAGGACAAGGCCGAGGCTCTCCTCGACGAGGTCCTCGCGTCCTGAGCGTGCTCTGACGAAGTCGGAGCGCGTCACCAAGTGAAGCGATGCCGCGGCGCCCGCTGGCGTGCTGTGATCCACACAGTGCCGTCGTCGGGCGCTGCGGCATGTTCGCGTACGAATGCGGAGCGTACGCGCGGCCGTACGCACACGGACACGATCACGTGTGTGCACCGCCGAGAAAGACCCGCACCCCCTGTTACGTCCGAACCCCTGTGCTCGGGCGGCAACGCCTCGACCGTCGTCACGGAAAGGGCCCGGTCAAGGCGGAGCGTCCGGCACGGTGAGGCCATACCCATGTCGGCCGCGGAAACAAACCTGCCGGAGTGCAACCGATGTCAGACGAAGCGCGTCCTCCTCGTACCGCTGTGGTGATCCCGGCGGCCGGACGGGGCGTACGCCTCGGCCCGGGCGCCCCCAAGGCGCTGCGCGCGCTGAACGGCACCCCCATGCTCATCCACGCCGTCCGCGCGATGGCCGCCTCCCGCGCGGTCTCGCTCGTCGTCGTGGTCGCCCCCTCCGACGGCGCCGCCGAGGTCAAGAACCTCCTCGACGCCCACGCCCTCCCCGAGCGCACCGACTACCTCGTCGTGCCAGGCGGCGACACCCGCCAGGAGTCCGTGCACCTCGGCCTCAAGGCGCTCCCCGACGGCATCACCACCGTCCTCGTCCACGACGCCGCCCGCCCCCTCGTCCCCGTCGACACCGTGGACGCCGTCATCGAGGCCGTGCGGGACGGAGCCGTCGCCGTCGTCCCCGCGCTGCCCGTCGCGGACACCGTCAAGGAGGTCGAGCCGGCCGCGAAGCCCGGCGACCCCGAGCAGGTCGTCGCCACCCCGGTCCGCGCCCGCCTCCGCGCCGTCCAGACCCCGCAGGGCTTCGACCACGACACGCTGGTCAACGCCCACGCCACCATCGCCCTCGCGGGCGAGGGCGCCACCGACGACGCCGGTATGGTCGAGCGGCTCGGCGCGCCCGTCGTCGTCGTGCCCGGCCACGAAGAGGCCTTCAAGGTGACCCGCCCACTCGACCTCGTCCTCGCCGAGGCCGTACTCGCCCGCAGGAGGGCCAACGATGGCTTCTGAACCGACGGAACCGATGAGCGGACCGATGAGCGAACCGATGATCCTTCCCCGTACCGGCATCGGCACCGACGTGCACGCCTTCGAGGAGGGCCGCGAACTCTGGTGCGCCGGCCTGCTGTGGGACGCCGCCGACAGCGACGGCTACGGACTCGCCGGGCACTCGGACGGCGACGTCGCCGCCCACGCCGCCTGTGACGCGCTGTTCTCCGCCGCCGGCATCGGCGACCTCGGCGCCCACTTCGGCACCTCCCGTCCGGAGTGGTCCGGCGCCTCCGGCGTCACCCTCCTCGCCGAGGCCGCCCGGATCGTCCGCGCCGAGGGATACGAGATCGGGAACATCGCCGTCCAGGTCGTCGGCGTCCGCCCCAAGGTCGGCAAGCGCCGCGACGAGGCGCAGAAGGCCCTGAGCGCGGCGGCCGGCGCGCCCGTCTCCGTCTCCGGCACCACCACCGACGGACTCGGCCTCACCGGGCGCGCCGAGGGCCTCGCCGCCCTCGCCACCGCCCTCGTCTACCCCGTAACCGCCCCCTAGGGGGCGTCTTGCCGATCACGCCGGGCTCGCGGGGCCTGGCACGCACGCTCGCCGCGTTGTCGTCGGTCCACAACGCTCCGCGTTGCCTCCCTCCTCCGCCTTGCGATCGCACGCACCAGACCCCGCTCCCTGATCCGGCCTGATCGACAAGACGCCCCCTAGTTCACCCCCGGCCCGCCCATGCGCCCCCGGTACCGGTGAAAAACGTCATCGGTGATGCGAACCGGGGGCGGGGCACTACCACACGCCCACTACCCTGGAGTGGTGACTATTCGCCTGTACGACACCAGCGCCCGGCAGATCCGTGACTTCTCCCCGCTCACGCCGGGCTGCGTCTCGATCTACCTCTGTGGCGCCACCGTGCAGGCGGCCCCGCACATCGGCCACATCCGGTCGGGGCTGAACTTCGACATCATGCGCCGCTGGTTCGCGTACCGCGGCTACGACGTCACGTTCATCCGCAACGTCACCGACATCGACGACAAGATCATCAGGAAGGGCGCCGAGCAGGGCCGCCCCTGGTGGTCCATCGGCTACGAGAACGAGCGCGCGTTCAACGCGGGTTACGAGGCCCTGGGCTGCCTCCCGCCGACCTACGAGCCCCGCGCCACCGGTCACGTCCCCGAGATGATCGAGATGATGCGGGGTCTGATCGAGCGCGGCCACGCCTACGAGGCGGACGGCAGCGTCTACTTCGACGTGCGCTCCTTCCCGGGCTACCTGGAGCTGTCCAACCAGGACATCGACGACCTCCGCCAGCCCGACGAGGGCGTCGCCGGCAAGCGCGACCCGCGCGACTTCGCGATGTGGAAGTCGACCAAGCCGGGCGAGCCCGACTGGGAGACCCCGTGGGGCCGCGGCCGTCCCGGCTGGCACCTGGAGTGCTCGGCGATGGCGCACAAGTACCTGGGCTCCGCCTTCGACATCCACGGCGGCGGCCTCGACCTGATCTTCCCGCACCACGAGAACGAGATCGCCCAGGCCAAGGCCTTCGGCGACGACTTCGCCTCGTACTGGGTGCACAACGCCTGGGTCACCATGAGCGGCGAGAAGATGTCGAAGTCGCTCGGCAACAGCGTGCTGGTGTCGGAGATGGTGAAGGCCTGGCGCCCGATCGTCCTCCGCTACTACCTGGGCACCCCGCACTACCGGTCGATGATCGAGTACAGCGAGGAGTCCCTGCGCGAGGCCGAGTCGGCGTTCGCCCGGATCGAGGGCTTCGTCCAGCGTGCCACCGAGAAGGCCGGGGCGCCCGTCGCCCCCGCCGCCGAGGTGCCGCCGGCCTTCGCCGAGGCCATGGACGACGACCTGGGCGTGCCGCACGCGCTCGCGATCATCCACACCACCGTCCGCCAGGGCAACAGCGCCCTCGCCGCGGACGACAAGGACGAGGCCATCGCCCGCCTCGCCGAGGTCCGCGCCATGCTCGGCGTCCTCGGCTTGGACCCGCTCGACCCGCACTGGGCCGAGGAGACCGGTGGCGGCGAAGAGCTCCACGGCGTCGTCGACACCCTCGTACGGCTCGTGCTCCAGCAGCGCGAGTCGGCCCGTGAGCGCAAGGACTGGGGGACCGCGGACGCGATCCGCGACCAGCTCAACCAGTCCGGCCTCGCCATCGAGGACAGCCCCGACGGCCCCCGCTGGACGCTGGGCAACCGTTAGAAGACGTGCCGCTCGGGCCCCCGGGCGGCACACTTCAGTTACAGACCTACGTACGCGAGTCTCACAGACCCTCGTACGCAACCCCGAGGATTAGGTAGTCATGGCCGGGAACAGCCAGCGCAGGAACCGTCGCACGTCCAACAAGAAGGGTGCGACGGTCGGCAGCGGTGGCCAGCGGCGCAAGGGCCTCGAAGGCAAGGGCCCGACCCCCAAGGCCGAGGACCGCAAGGGCCACAAGGCCTTCCGCGTCTCCAACGCGATGGCCCGCCAGGTGGCCAAGCGCAAGCCCGTCGCCCGCCGTGGCGGCAAGGGCCAGTCCGAGATGGTCGTCGGCCGCAACCCGGTCTTCGAGGCCCTGCGCGACGGCGTGCCCGCCACGACGCTGTACGTGCAGCAGTTCATCGACAACGACGAGCGCGTGCGCGAGGCCCTGAACCTCGCCACCGGCCGCGGCAACATCAACATCATGGAGGCGCCGCGCCCCGAGCTCGACCGGATGACGAACGGCCTCAACCACCAGGGCCTCGTCCTCCAGGTCCCGCCGTACGAGTACGCGCACCCCGAGGACCTCGCGGCGGCCGCGTACGACCACCACGAGGACCCGCTGATCGTCGCCCTCGACGGTGTCACCGACCCGCGTAACCTCGGTGCCGTCGTCCGCTCCGTCTCCGCCTTCGGCGGCCACGGCGTCGTCGTCCCCGAGCGCCGCGCCGCCGGCATGACCGCCGGTGCCTGGAAGACTTCGGCCGGCACCGCCGCCCGCACCCCGGTCGCCCGCGCCACCAACCTGACGCGCTGCCTGGAGGCGTACCAGAAGGCCGGTGTCACGGTCGTCGGCCTCGCCGCCAACGGTGACCGCGAGGTCCACGAGCTGGAGGAGCTCGGCGGCCCCGTCGTCATCGTCGTCGGCTCCGAGGGCAAGGGCCTGTCCCGCCTGGTCGGCGAGACCTGCGACTTCCTCGTCCGCATCCCGATGCCGGGTGGCGCCGAGTCGCTCAACGCCGGTGTCGCCGCCGGTGTCGTGCTCTACGAGGCGGCCCGCCGCCGTATGGGCTGACCTCGCACCAGTAGCACCCCGGCCCCGGCCGTGGCGTGATCTTGACGGGCCTCGGACATTATCGAGCTGTCAAGGCAGTGTCCTAAACCCAGATCACTCGGTTAGATGAGTGTGGACACCAGAACGCCCCGGCCGGGGTTCGACGATCAGCCCGCGCTGAGCATGGTCAAGGTGGATTCCGATCCCGCCCAGGTGATCGTGAACCACGCCAGCTTCCGTGTGCGGCTCGCGCCGGCCCCGCAGCCCCAGTTCGGCGCCGGTGCCCGCACCGCCGCCCTGTCCGGAGCCGCCGGAGCGGGCGGCCCGCGCCGCCGCCCCGTCGTGTGGACCGGGAAGTCCGCACCGGGCGCGACCGGCCTCCTCCAGGCCGTACGCGAGTCGTCCGTCTCCACGCTCGAACCGGCCGTCGGCCGCGGCGGACACGGCGGCCACGCGGGCCTCCCCGGTCACCCCGGGCACTCCGGTCACGGCACCGGCGACACCCAGGCCATCCCGCGCATCGACACCACGATGCCCACCCCCGTGCTGCCCGCCGACGCCGCGCCCCTGCTGCCGCCGATGCGCCGCGCCGAGGGCGCCTACGACGACGTGTACGAGCTCAGGCCCGAGGCCACCGAGGCGTACGACCAGGACGCGCCCCACACCCGCGCGGCCCAGCGCCAAGGCAACGACTCCGTCCGGCACGCCTACTACCCCGGCCGCCGGATGAACCTCGGCGTCGTCCTCCTCCCGCTCCGCGTCTTCCTCGGCTTCATCTCCATCTACGCGGGCATGGGCAAGCTCTGCGACCCCGTCTACTTCGACGGCGGCGAACGCGGCTCCATGGTGAAGTGGCTCAACTCCCTCCACCCCTGGGGCCTCGCCGAACCCCTCCGCGACTTCGCCCTCCAGCACCCCGTAGGCGCCGGACTCACCGTCGCCTTCCTCCAGGTCGTCGTCGGCGTCCTCACCGTCCTCGGACTCTGGCAGCGCGTCGCCGCCGTCGTCGGCGCCCTGCTCTCCGCCGCCCTCCTGCTGACCGTCAGCTGGAGGACCGTCCCGGTCTACGACTCCGCCGACATCATCTACCTCGCCGCCTGGTCCCCGCTGATCATCGCCGGCGCCCCCGTCTACTCCCTCGACGGCCGCATCGCCGGCGAAGCCTGGCGGACCCTCGGCCCCCGCGCCGACCTCTGGGACCTCCGCCGCCGCGTCATCCGCCGCAGCACCCTCCTCGCCTCCGTCGTCGTCGGCCTCACCCTCCTCGTCGGCTCCGTCCTCGGCGGCGCCGTCCGCTCCACCGAGATGGTCACCGTCCCCGGCCCCAACGACGACCCCATCAACCACCTCCCCGGCCAGCCGCTCCCCACCGAGCCGCAGCGCCGCTCGCCCTCCACGAGCGCCTCCACCGCGCCCAAGCCCGTCGAGACCAGCGAGCGCCCCGCGGAACGCGAGGAGACGCAGGAGGCCACCCGGCCCACCGAGACCCGCCGGTCCACCCGTACGCAGAGCCCCACCGCGACCCAGGGCAGCGGCACGAGCGGCAGCCGTACACCCACCCAGTCCAAGCCCGCGCCCCCGCCGTCCACCAGCGACTCCCCCTCCGGCAGCGGCGGCTCGTCGAGCGGCGGCACCGGGGACTCCACCGGCGGCAGCACCCCGACCGAGAGCGGCTCGACATCGGGCGGCGCGCGCAACCCGATCGGCGGCCTCCTGGGCTGACCCGACGGACGTACGGACACGGGAAGGGCGGCACCGCGCGGAAGCGGTGCCGCCCTTCCCGTGCCCCTGTTCGGGGGGTTCTCGTGTCTCCGCCCGCGCTCCCGTCCGGGTGGCCGGTCGTCAGGCCCGCTGCGCGGCCAGCTCCTTCGCGGCCTCGGTGAGGTCCTTGGCGGTGTCGATGGCCCTCCAGTACGCCCCCTGGGGCAGCGGGAAGCCCGCCAGACGGCGCTCGCGCGCGAGCCGGGGGAAGGTGGTCCGCTCGTGGTCGCCGAGGTCCGGCAGGAGCTCCGTGAAGGCCGCGGAGAACACGTACACGCCGGCGTTGATCAGGAACGGCGACGGCGGCGCCTCGATGAAGTCGGTGACGTGCCCGAAGGTGTCGGTCTCGACGGCGCCCCACGGGATCCGCGGCCGGGCCAGGGCCAGCGTCGCGACGGCGTCCCGCTCCGCGTGGAACTCGGCCATCTCGCGCAGCGAGAAACGGGTCCAGATGTCGCCGTTGGTTGCGTACCAGGGCTCGTCCGGCGCGGGCAGGTGCGCGGCGGCGTACTTCAGGCCGCCCCCGCGACCCAGCGGCTCGGTCTCGACGACCGTCGTCACCTTGAGGGGGAGTGCGGCGCCCTCCAGCCACTCCTGGAGCACTTCCGCGAGATGGCCGCAGGACACGACGACGTCCGTCACGCCCTCGGCGGCCAGCCAGGAAAGCTGATGGCCGATGATCGGGGTCCCGGTGCCCGGGATCTCGACCATCGGCTTGGGGCGGTCATCGGTGTACGGGCGGAGCCGCGAGCCCTGGCCGCCCGCCAGGACCACGGCCTGCGTCGGAGTGGTGTGCATACGGGGAACCATAGGCGCCCCGTACGGGCGAGGCCTTTCAGCACGCGGAACCCGGGCCGACGGGCGACCCGCCCGCACGCGTACGGCCGGTGGGAGTTCGGCGCGGGGCGTGCGGTGCGGGGCGTGCGGCGCGGGCGTGTTCCCGTGGGGGGTTGCTCAGCGCGGCGGTGTCCAGCGCGGGGGCGTCGCGTGCGGGGGCGTCCCGTGTGGGGGCGTCGCGTGCAGGGGCGTCCCGTGCGGGGGCGTTTCAGCCGGCGCG
Source organism: Streptomyces sp. LMG1-1-1.1 (assembly GCF_040815545.1). Classification (NCBI taxonomy): domain Bacteria; kingdom Bacillati; phylum Actinomycetota; class Actinomycetes; order Kitasatosporales; family Streptomycetaceae; genus Streptomyces; species Streptomyces sp. LMG1-1-1.1. The sequence continues at coordinate 82,549 of NZ_JBFPNH010000027.1, forward strand.
CATGACGCCGGTCGCGTACGAGGTGTCGCAGACCGGGCGGGAGAAGGACTGGGCGCGGGAGGGGCCGTAGTGCTCGACGGCGGCGCGGCCGAGGGCGCGGGCGATCGAGAAGCAGTGCTTCGCGAGCGACGGCCGGTTCTCCACCTCGCGCTGGAGGTGCGTGAGGGCGGTGCCGGGGTCCTTCTCCTGGAGTTCCGCGAGGAGCTGGTCGCGCAGAACGTCCTGCGGGGCACGGGACTTGGCCCGGACGGAGACGCCCGAGGAGGACGCCGTCAGCTGGGTTCCGGAGTCCTGGCCGGCCCACGGAACCGCGGACACCGCGAGCGTGCCCGAGAGCACCAGGACGACGGGCAGGACGAGGGCGAGGGAGCGGCCGATTCGGCGGGCAGTGTGCGTCACGGAGGCGAGCGTAGCGGCCGGTAGTGATATGGCGACATTTAGTCACTCTCGCGAGGGATGGTTCGAGGCGTCTTTTCGAATCCCGTGTTGACGCGGCCGCCCGCCGGGGGCCCCGAATGCCAGGGTTTTCCGGGGTAAGCCCGTTGCGGACCCGCCGTGCCCGCTTAAACGGACGGCCCCGCATCTGCATCAGATGCGGGGCCGTCCGGCAGAACCCGGGTGCGGGTGGGCGAAGGTGGCGTCTCAGTCGCTGAGGGCGCGCACCAGTGGGCTTCGGTAGTCGGTAGCCGAGGAGCCCACCCGGCGAGCCTCAGTCGCTGAGGCGCGCGCCCGTGGAGGTCGAGAAGACGTGCAGCTCGGCGGCGCGCGGCACGACGTGCAGCGTGGTGCCCTTGGCGGGGACGTCACGGCCGCCGACGCGGACGACCAGGTCCTTGTCCTCGCCGCCGACGCGGGTGGAGCCGTACACGAAGCCGTCCGAGCCGAGCTCCTCGACGACGTTGACGGTGACGGCCAGGCCGTCCTTGCCCGTCGGGCCCTGCACGTCGAAGTGCTCGGGGCGGACGCCGACCGTGACCGTGGTGTCGCCGTTGGCGGCCGCGGCGGCGATGGCCTCGCGGGAGACCGGGACGACGCTGTTGCCGAACTTCACGCCGCCGTCGGTGATCGGGACCTCGACCAGGTTCATGGCCGGGGAGCCGATGAAGCCGGCGACGAAGAGGTTCGCGGGGCGGTCGTACATGTTGCGCGGGGAGTCGACCTGCTGGAGCAGACCGTCCTTCAGCACGGCGACGCGGTCGCCCATGGTGAGGGCCTCGGTCTGGTCGTGGGTGACGTAGACCGTGGTGATCCCCAGACGGCGCTGGAGGCCCGCGATCTGCGTACGGGTCGACACACGGAGCTTCGCGTCGAGGTTCGACAGCGGCTCGTCCATGAGGAAGACCTGCGGCTCACGCACGATCGCACGGCCCATGGCCACACGCTGGCGCTGACCACCGGAGAGCGCCTTCGGCTTCCGGTCCAGGTACTCGGTCAGGTCGAGGATCTTCGCGGCCTCCTCGACCTTCGCGCGGATCTCCGACTTGTTCACGCCGGCGATCTTCAGCGCGAAGCCCATGTTGTCCGCGACGGACATGTGCGGGTACAGCGCGTAGTTCTGGAACACCATCGCGATGTCCCGGTCCTTCGGCGGCAGGTGCGTGACGTCGCGGTCACCGATGCGGATCGCACCCGCGTTGACGTCCTCGAGGCCGGCGAGCATGCGCAGCGACGTCGACTTGCCACAGCCCGACGGCCCCACCAGTACGAGGAACTCGCCATCGGCGATCTCGATGTCCAGCTGGTCGACGGACGGCTTGGTCGCGCCCGGGTACACCCGAGTCGCCTTGTCAAAAGTGACGGAAGCCATGGTGATGTGTCCCTTCACCGGCAGGAACGTGCCGGACGATCCGAGTAAAGGAAGGATTGAGGTCTAGTCCACCCAGGTGAACTCCCAGTGACGCTACCTCCCCCCGCCCGATCTGTCAGCCCTCCCCCACCCCCGTATTCCCCACCCCCCTCCCTCCCCCGTTCGTTACACTGCACTCGCTGCCTCCTTAGCTCAGCTGGCCAGAGCACCGCTCTTGTAAAGCGGGGGTCGTCGGTTCGAACCCGACAGGGGGCTCCAGGTGGGACGCGGGAAGACCCCCGACCGATCATGGTCGGGGGTCTTCGGCGTCTGCGGGGGACATCAACGGCTGCGGTCGGGGGACGTCGGCTGCGGTTGAGGGGGGCGGTCCAGGCGGCGGCTTTGTGGGTTGGGCGGGGGGTGGGGGAGTCAGTCCAACGCAGCAGTCTGGGGGGCGGGTGGGGGTGGGTGGGGTGAGGGTTGGGGGTATGGGCATACGACCTTGGGTGGTCGTCGAGCCACCTGATCGGCGTGGTCTGCGCCGGGTGAAGATTCATGAGAAGACGGTGGGGAGTGCGTGGTCCTGCCGTGAGTTGAGGAGGCTGCTGCGGAGGCTGGGGTATCCGGAGGATTTGGATCTTGAGGACCCGGCGCGGGTGCATTGGCGTGGGGGCGGGAGTGGGGTGTGGCCTGATGGGAGGGGGTGGAGGCGGCGGGCGGTCATTGCGCTGATGGTGGCGGGGCTGCTGGCGTCGCTGGGGCTGCACGTGGAGATCGGGTGGGCGGACGCGTTGGGGGCGCTGACGTTCGCGCAGCGGTTGGTGGGGGTGTTGTTCCTGTTGGCGGGGGTGGTGCAGGGGCTTGCGCTGCCCGCGGTGGTGGATCACTGGGGACGGCGGCAGGTGAGGTTCTCGGGGGCGTTGGTGCTGGTGGGCGTGCTGATGGCGCTGGCCACCTCGACGCTGCTGCTGTTCCTGTGGCTGCAGGAGCACGAGTCCATCGCGACGCGGTGGCTGTTCCTCGGGTTGTGGCTGTGGTCGTTGTGGGCCCTGCACGTGCTGATCCGGGAGAAGGTGTGGCGGGGGATCCCGCATCCCAAGAAGTTCGCAGCGGGGGTCACCGTCACGGCGGTGCTGACGGGTGTGAGTCTGGGGTATTCGATTCTGTACCAGCCCATTGCCGCCCCGCTGCATTTCGTGCTCAGGGCTGATTTCGGGGTGCCGCAGACCGATGCGGATTCCCCGTACCTGCATGTTCCGCTCACGCTCTCCGCGAAGAACACCGGAGGGATTCCGGTGTACCTCGTCGTCGACGACTACACCGTCTTCGGGTCCAAGGCGAAGTACGACGGCGCGGGTGACGCGATGAAGGAGTGGAAGAGCGACGACCAGGATGACGGTTGGTGGAGCGCGGAGGCGGAGGCCTTCGAGAGCGGGGTGGAGAGCGAGATCATCGCGTCGGGGCAGTTCCAGGGGCCCGGGTCGACGCTGGACGCCGGGGAGGAGTTCAGGATGCAGCGGGTGGTCACGCTTCCCAAGGGCACGGCGTACGAGACGTTGAATGCCGTGCTCCAGTTCACCTTCCTGCGGCAGGACCGGGGAAAGCTCGACGACGAGTTCTCTTACGAGAAGCGTTCGTGGATCAAGTCGGAGGGGCGGTACTACTGCCCGCCGGACACATGTGGCGAGCATGTGATCTATCACGGCGGGATCCGCTACAACACGAACCTGATCGATGTGACGCGTAAACCGCGGTACGTGGCGGCTTTCTGGTCGCCGGAAGAGGCTCCCGACGTCTTCATCTCCTCGTTCAACTTCAAGAAGTACAAGAGCGAGTCGCTCTATGACATCTACGGAAACCTGGACGAGGACGAAATGGACAGGGAAGCCGAAAGGTACGGCCTCGGCCAGGTGAGCGTCAATTCGGAGGTGTCCGTCAAGGGGCTGCTGAAGCAGGCGCGGTCCTGAGGCGCTGAGGGGAGCGGCACCAGGGGGCGAGGCTCCGGTTTTTCGGAGTGTCGGGTGGTCCCGTCCGGGAGAATCGGGGCCGACGGGGGCGTCAGGGTGTGGGGTGTCGTGGGGAGGGGTGCGGGGATGAGTCGGCGTTCCGGTGGGGTGCTCGGGGTGTGGGCCGAGCAGCAGCGGATGGCGCAGCGGCAGCTGGAGGGGCAGCAGCAGGCGGTGCTGCGGCAGCAGCGGGACGCGGAGCGGGTGCAGCGGGAGTACGCGCGTGACGTCGCGCGGATGCAGCGGGAGCAGCGGGCCGCGTACCGGCGGCAGCGGGACGCGGACGCGTTGCGGCGGACGCACGAGATAGACCAGCGCGTCGCCGTGCTGGGGTCGTTGCTGGTCACGGGATGCCGGGGCCCCGCCTTCGGCGTGGAGGCGCTGCGCCGGGCCGAGGAGGTCGAGCCGTTCGCTCCCGGGCCGCTGGGGGAGCCCGTCGCCATGCCCGATCAGCGGAACTACCAGGCGCAGGGCGCCTGGACAGCCTCCGGGCGGGCGCAGGCCGAGCGCGACGCACGGGCCCGGTTCGAGCGCGACTGGTACGCCGCGCAGGCCGCCGAGGCGCGGCGGGTCGAGCAACTCGCCTCCTACCGGCGGGAGTACGATCGCTGGGCGGCCGGCAGGCTCGCCGAGATACGGGCCCACAACAGTGGCGTCGCCGGGACGGTCGAGGCCCTGCGGGCCGGCGAGCCGGAGACCGTCGTCGAGTTCTTCTCCGCCGTCCTCTTCGCGTCGACCGCCTGGCCCGAGGGCTTCCCCCGGGAGGTGTCCGCCGCCTACGACCGGGGCGGGCGGGGGCTCGTCCTCGACTGGGACCTGCCCGGGTACGAGGTCGTCCCCGAGGCCAAGGGCGTGAAGTACCTCCCCAGTACCGACCAGGAGAAGGAGGTCCCGCGGCCCGTGACCCAGCGGCGCGCGCTCTACCGGGACGTGCTGGCCCAGAGCGTGCTGCTGGCCGTGCGGGAGCTGTTCGCGGCGGATCGGTTCGGCGTACTGGAGGGCGTCGCGCTCAACGGCTACGTGGGCGGCGTCGACCCCGCCACCGGGCTGGCCTCGCGGGTCTGCGTGGCCTCCGTGACCGTGGAGCGCAGCGCCTTCGAGCGGCTCAACCTGGAGCTCGTCGCGGCCGTGGAATGCGTGACCGGCGCGCTCGGCGGACGCCTCTCCGCCAAGCCGGACGAACGGGTCGCCGTCGCACCGCTGCTCGTCCCCGACCAGGTGAGCGCCGACGTCGTCGTACAGGGGGACGGCGAAGAGCCCGATCTGCTCGCCATGGACCCCGTCGCCTTCGAAGGGCTCGTCGCCCAGCTGTTCCGGGCCCGTGGCCTCCAGGCCGTGACCACGAGCCGTTCCAACGACGGGGGCGTCGACGTCGAGGCGCTCGATCCCGACCCGATCAGCGGCGGGTCGATCCTCGTACAGGTGAAGCGCTACCGGAACACGGTTCCCCCGGCCGCCGTGCGCGACCTGTTCGGCACCGTGCAGGGCGCCGGCGCCAACAAGGGCGTCCTCGTCACCACGTCCAAGTTCGGCCCCGGCTCGTACACCTTCGCCAACGGCAAGCCCCTCACCCTCATATCCGGCACCGAGCTCGTCGATCTGCTCCACCAGCACGGGCTTCGGGGGAGGTTGGGGGCGGGGGCGGGGGCGGGGATGCCGGGGGTGCAGGGGGCGCCAGGGACGCCGGGGGTGGCCGGGACCGCCGGGACGACCGGGATCGCTGGGGTCTCTGGGACGTCTGGGATGTCTGGGGCTTCCGTGGCGGCCGGGGCAGCGGGGGCCCGTACCGCCGTGCCCGGCGCCGTGCCCGCCGCGGTGCCGGCGTCGGCCTCCGTCGAGGCCGACGCCGACTTCAACCTGCTCGGGATGGTGTGGTCCGGGTCCGTCGCCCTCGATGTGTGCGCGCTGGTCTGCGCGGGCAACCGGGTCCTCGGCGACGAGTGGTTCGTCTTCTTCAACAACCCGGCCACGCCCGACCGTTCGGTGTCCATGGTGGCCGCCGCGCCGGGCGACCGTGCCGCCGTACGCGTCGGGTTCGACGCGCTGCCCGGGCGGGCCGACCGCCTCGTGCTCGTCGCCGCCGTCGACCCCGAGGTCAATCCGGACGCGGACCTCGGCGGGTTCACCGAGGCCGGCATCCGGCTGCGCGACGACTCCGGGACCGAGCTCGACCGGCTGGTCGTCTCCGACGGTCGCCCCGGCGAGACGGCGCTCGTCCTCGGCTCGTTCCGGCGGCGCGCCGGCGGCGACTGGGACTTCGTCGTCGGGGGCAAGGGGTACCGGGGCGGTCTTGAGGAGCTCGTAGGGGACTTCGGGATCGAGGTGGAGTGAGGCGGGTGGGGGCGGGGGGCGGGGGCCCTTGGGGCGTCCCGGCCGCGGTATCGGAGGGGGCGCCGCGAGCAGGGGCGCCCGAGCAGGGGGCTCCCGACCGGGCGCCCCTGCTCGGGAGCCCCTTGCTCGGGAGCCCCTTGCTCGGGAGCCCCTTGCTCGGGAGCCCCCTGGTCGGGAGCGCCCTCGCGAGCGGCACGCCCGACCAGGAGCGCCGCCTACAAGGTCCTCCTCGACTGCGGCACGCCCGATCTGGCGCCACTTCCAGTGGCGCCAGCTACAGCAGCGCCAGCTACAGCAGCGCCACCTACAGCAGTGCCACCCACAGCGGTACCCCCGACAGCGGCACCCCCCGACCCGGTCCCCCCCCGTCAGCGCCCGCTCAGGCGGTTCGCCAGGACCGCCACGCGGTCGGTGGTGGCGGTGTGGCCGGTGGATTCGCGGCGGTCGGCGCCGCGGAAGGCGGCGTACATGGTGTGGACGCCGAGCCAGCGGAGGGGCTCGGGCTCCCATTTGCGGACCTTGTGGTCGACCCAGGGGAGGGTGGTGAGGTCGGTGGGGCCGGTCTGGCCGGAGTCCTGGCGGATGAGGTCGCGGAGGGTGCGGGCGGCGAGGTTGGCGGTGGCGACGCCGGAGCCGACGTAGCCGCCGGCCCAGCCGAGGCCGGTGGAGCGGTCGAGGGTGACGGTGGCGCACCAGTCGCGGGGGACGCCGAGGACGCCTGACCAGGCGTGGTCGACGCCCACGCCCGCGAGCTGCGGGAAGAAGCGGACGAGGATCTCGCGGAGGGCCTCGATCGTCTGCGGCTGGGTGCGGCCGTCGTTGTCGGTCTTCGAGCCGTAGCGGTACGGGACGCCCCGGCCGCCGAGGGCGATGCGGTCGTCGGCGGTGCGCTGGGCGTACATGTAGGCGTGGGCCATGTCGCCGAGGGCCTCGCCGCCCGCCCAGCCGACGGAGTCCCACTGGGCGTCGGTGAGGGGCTCGGTGACGATCATCGAGGAGTTCATCGGGAGCCAGGTGCGGCGCTGGCCGGCGAGGGAGGCGGTGAAGCCCTCGGTGCAGCGCAGGACGTACGGGGCGCGGACCGTGCCGTACGGGGTGACCGCGTGCTTCGGCCTGATCTCGGTGACGGGGGTCGACTCATGGATCGTGACGCCGAGGGCCTCGACGGCGGCCGCGAGGCCCGTGACCAGCTTCACCGGGTGGAGGCGGGCGCCGTGCGGGGTCCAGGAGGAGCCGACGGCGCCGGTGACGCGGATGCGTTCGGCGGTCTCGCGGGCACCGTAGAGCTCGCGGTCGGTCTCGCCGAAGGCGGTCTCGGCGGCGTGGAAGGCCTTGAGCCGGATGAGCTGGGCGGGGGAGAGCGCGACTTCGAGGACGCCGCCGCGGTGCTGGTCGGCGTCGATCTTCTCGGTCTCGCAGACGTCGAGGACCTCGGTGACGGTGGCGTTCATGGCCTGCTGGAGGCGGACGGCGGCCTCGTGGCCGTGCAGCTTGGCGTAGCGGTCGCGGCCCGCGATGCCGTTGTACAGCCAGCCGCCGTTGCGGCCGGAGGCCCCGTAGCCGCAGAACTTGGCTTCGAGGACGGTGATGTCGAGGAAGGGGACGGCCTTCTTCAGGTAGTAGGCGGTCCACAGTCCCGTGTATCCGCCGCCGACGATGCAGACGTCCGCGGTGGTGTCTCCGGGGAGCGGTTCGCGGGGCGCGGGGGCGCCCTCCTGCGCGTACCAGAACGAAATTCCGCCGTTGACCGTGCTCATGTATATCCCTCTTCCGGGTGCGTGGGCGGGACGTTACCCGGGGCCTTGGTGCCCTGGATACGGGTCCTTCGGCGGCGTTTCCCCGGTGGTGCCCGGCCTGGGTTCGAGGGTGCGGATTCCGTGCGGATTTCGTTGTTCCGGGAAGACTCTCCCCTGCCCGTACGCATGACCCGGCGCACCGTCTCCGTGGCGGTCGCCGCCGGCTTCATCGCCCGTGCGGCGGCGGGGTGTTCGGGCGGTGGGCAGCCGTCCGCGTCCGCCGCGGCGGCGGTGGCCGCGGTCCCGGCCGAGCACGCCGACGTCCCTCGGGACGTTCCCGGCGGCCCTGGACGGTACGAAGATCGTCGTCGGTGAGAGGGAGGCCCATGTCAGGCCGGCCGCCCTGTTCGCCTCGCAGCCCGCCGGCGCGGACCGGTCGGGTGGGCTCGCTGAGATACGGGATGGAACCCGTGGCCCGGCGAACCCGGGCTCGACGCCGAGCAGGTGGCGCCGGCTCGGACCCTGCTGGCCAGGAGGGCCTGATCCGGGGCAGTCTGGCCCCATGATCCGTAAAGCCACGCCCGCCGACGTCCCCGTCATCTACGCCATGGTCCGCGACCTCGCCGAGTACGAGAAGGAACTCGACCGGGTCGACGCGACCGTGGAGCACATCCACGACGCCCTCTTCGGCGAGCACCCCGCGGCCTTCGCGCACATCGCGGAGACCGAGTCCGGCGAGGTCGCCGGCTTCGCGCTCTGGTTCCTCAACTTCTCGACGTGGCGCGGCGTCCACGGCATCTACCTGGAGGACCTGTACGTCCGCCCGGAGGTCCGCGGCGGCGGCCACGGCAAGGCCCTGCTGCGCGAACTGGCCCGCATCTGCGTCGACCGCGGCTACGGACGCCTCGAATGGTCCGTCCTCAACTGGAACAAGCCGTCGATCGACTTCTACGAGTCCCTGGGCGCCCGCCCGCAGGACGAGTGGACGGTCTACCGCCTGACGGACGGGGCGCTGGCCGAGCTCGGTGGGGCGGGGGTGTAGGAAGAGGGCATGGATACGGTTACGGACATCGAGCAGCGCTTCCAGCGGATCACGGCCTTCATCGAGGCGCGGCTGACTCCGCTCTTCGACCCCGCGAACGGCAGTGACCACGGCTTCGGCATGGACGACACCTCCCGGGCCCTGCGCGCCACGCGCTACACCGTGCAGGCCGCGTCGGCCGTCAACGGCCTCGTGGAGAAGCGGCAGACGGCTCCGGAGCTCCGCCAGGTCGTCGACCAGGCCCTGGAGCACAACTGGGACGTGCTGCGCTCCGTCGCTCGCATGTGGGAGGACCACCCCGACTTCCTGAAGGAGTACAAGGCGCACTCCTGGGACGTCGTGGGGGTCTGATTCCTGGTGGTGGTGGTCGTGGTGGGCGGGGTGGGCGGGGGGTGATCCCGGTCGGGGCCGGGGCTTGTCCGCGGTCGTCGGCGCGGGCCGATGCCGGTCGCGGGCTGTCGCTGGCTGTCGCGGGCTGCCGCGGGCGCGGACTGCCCCGTTCGTGGCCGGGACTGCCCACGGTCTTCGGGGCCGGTCGCCCGGCTCCCCCCCGTGCCTCGTCCTTCCTTCTTGCTTACGGGACCAGGACCACCTTGCCCGTCGTGCCCCGGTTCTCCAGGGCGCGGTGGGCGGCTGCCGCGTCCGCGAGGGCGAAGCGGTGGACGGCGGGGCGGAGGGTGCCGGTGGTCGCGGCTTCGAGGGCGGCGAGTTCGAGGGCGCGGAGGTCACCGCCCGCCTTCTGGACCATGACGGGGCCGAGGACGGACTCCGAGGTGATGGAGCGGGCGGCGAGTTCCTCCGCGGTGAAGGTGAGGGCGCCGGCGTCGAGGCCGGCGCCGGACCAGCCGAAGACGACGTGCTGTCCGCCCTTGCCGAGGAGGTCGACGGCGGCGCGGCCCGTGTCGCCGCCGACCGAGTCGAAGACGACGGTGGCCTGGCGGCCCAGGGGTGCGAGGTACGCGCGGACCTCGTCCGCCCACTCCGGCCTGGTGTAGTCGACGGCCAGGTCGGCGCCGTTCTCCCGGACGAGCGCGACCTTCGCCGGGCCGCCGGCGAGGCCGATGACGGTCGCGCCGGCGTTCTTCGCGTACTGGACGAGCAGGGTGCCGATGCCGCCGGCGGCCGCGGGCACGATCGCGACCGACTCCGGGCCGAGCTCCGTGAACTGCAGGATGCCCAGCGTCGTACGGCCGGTGCCGATCATCGCGACCGCCTCCGCCTCGCCGAGGTGGTCGGGCAGCGCGTGCAGGCGCGCGGCGTCGGTGACGGCCAGCTCGGCGTAACCGCCGGGGTTCATGCCGAGATGGGCGACGACCCGCTTCCCGAGCCACGACGCGTCGGTCCCCTCGCCGACGGCGTCCACGGTGCCGGCGACCTCGCGGCCCGGGACCGTGGGGAGCGCGGTCGGCGTAGGGAAAGGCCCCCGCGCGCCCTCGCGCAGCGCCGTGTCCAGGAGGTGCACACCCGCCGCCGCGACCCGGATACGGACCTGGCCCGCGGCCGGCACGGGGTCGGGCGTCTCCTCGTACGTGAGGTTCTCGGCCGGGCCGAAGGCATGGAGGCGGATGGCGTGCATGGCGGTCCCCTGTGTGGTCGTCGTACGGGCGCCGCGTGAGCGGCTTGACGCGTACAGCCTCTGACCTCAAGCGCGCTTGAGGTCAAGGGGGTCGAGTCGGGGGTCGAGTCGGGGGTCGAGCCGGGGGGCGTGGCCGAGGTGGTCGGTGGGGTTGGTGGGGTTGATGTGGCTCATGTGGCTGGTGTGGCCGAGGTAGTCGGCGCGGTCGTGGCGGTCGAGGGTGTCGAGGGTGTCGGGGCGGCCGTTCCGGTGCGCGCGGGCGGCGGGGTGGGGCGTGTGGCTTGTGTGGCCGAGGTGGTCGGCGCGTAGGGCGAGGGAGACGGCTTCGACCGCGCTCGTGAAGGAGACCTCCGCGAGGACGCCCGGTGCGGCGACCTGGTCGCCGACCAGGTACACGCCGTTCCCCCGGTCGACGGCGGGCCGGTCGCGCCAGGTGGTGCCCGGGCGGTCGACCGCTCCCGTACGGCCCTGGGACACGGAGGCGCGCTGCCAGACGGTCCGCTCGCGCCAGCCGGGGAAGCCGAGGTCGAGCAGCCGCTCCGCGTGGGCGATGCCGTCGGCCTTGGTGCCGTCGGGGCCGATGGGGAGCTGGGCCTGGACCAGCTGCTGCCCGGCCGGGGCGAGCGAGGCGTCCTGGGCGGTGAACCGCTCGATCCAGCCGGGCGCGTCCAGGTCGGAGATCACGAACGGGTCGCCCTTCCGGGTCCGCAGCGCCAGATCGAAGAGGACCGTACGGCCGCTCTCCCAGGTCAGCGACGGGTCACCGAGGAGGCGGGCGGCGGCCGGCAAGGCGGTGGCGACGATCACCGGCCCGCCGTCGGCCGGCAGGGTGTCGACGCGGGACGAGGTCTCGATGCGCACGCCCATCTCCCAGGCCCGCGCGGCCATCCGGTCGATCAGCTCGCCCCAGCCGCCCCGCGGATAGTGCGCCTCGGGCGGCACCGAGGCCGCCCGGTGCAGCCGCTCCTGCACGAACCGGGCGGAGAGGGACCCCGGGTCGTGATGGAAGAGCGCCACCGCGCTGTACGCGGCCGCGTGGCGGGCCGCCCGCTCGCCCGCGACCCCACTGGCCCACGTGTGGAAGTCGACGTCCACGGGGGCCTGTTCGGCCGTACGGCGGGCCAGCCGCAGCAGGCCGAGCGGCGGGACCCGCCGCATCGCCCCGTCCCGGTGGACGCGGAACCGCATTCCCTCGGTCGGCGGCAGCGCCGCGAGCTCGCCCAGCAGCCCGCGCTGCTTCAGCCAGGTCCAATGGGGGCCACCGGCGTACAGCGCGTGCGGGCCCTCGTTGGTGCGATACGGGCCCTCGGCCGTCCGCGCCCGGCCCCCGAGCGTCCGGTGCGACTCGTGCAGCGTCACCTTCGTGCCGGCCTCGGCCGCCGTGATGGCCGCGGTCAGTCCGCCGAAGCCGCCGCCGATGATCGTGAGCTTCCGCATGTCCGTCTCCCTCGTCCCGCTCTCGTACGCCGGTCCCGTACCCCGGTCCCTTGGTGCGGTCCCGTACGTCGGTTCCGTACGCCGGTTCCGTGCGCCGGTCTCGTACGGGGGACGGGAGGCGGGTCCGCGTTCGTGACATCCGAGGCGTTGTCAGTGGCGTACATCACCATGAGGTCATGGCGATGGCACGGAAGAAGAAAGTGGCGGGAGCGCGGCGGCCGGAAGTACGCCTGCCTCCCCTGGCGGCATACGACGGCGACCTCCGGCCCGACGGCGACTACGACGGCCTCGAACTGGCCGGACTCGACCTCACCGCCCAGTCCGGCGAAGGCGCCCGCTTCCTCGACTGCGCACTGCGCGACTGCGGACTCGACCGTGCGCGGCTGTCCGGCGCCCGCTTCCTCGACTCCCTCCTGACGGGCGTACGCGGGGTGGGCACCGACCTCTCCGGCGCCCAACTGCGCGACGTCGAAGTCGTGAACGCGCGGCTCGGCGGCGCGCAGTTTCACGGTGCCGTGTTCGAGCGCGTCGTCGTGCGGGGCGGCAAGAGCGACTACCTCAACCTGCGGTCCGCCAAACTCCGCGACGTCGTCTTCGAAGGCTGCGTGCTCAGCGAGCCCGACTTCGGCGGTGCGGTCCTCGAACGCGTCGAATTCGTCGACTGCGTGCTCACCGGTGTCGACTTCACCGGCGCCCGCCTCAAAGACGTCGACCTCCGCGGCGTCCCCCGTCTCGACATCGCCCGCGGCGTCGAATCCCTCTCCGGCGCGGTCATCTCGACGGGCCAACTCCTCGACTTGGCACCGGTGCTTGCGGCGCGGCTGGGGGTGCGGGTGGAGGACTGAACCCGCCGTCGCCGTCGCCGTCGCCGGCGGCGTTGGCGGGGGCCCGGCTGCCCGGGGCCTCACGGGTTGGCCCTTCGCGCTGCCGGGCGATGCCCATCCGCCCGTGCCGTCGTGGACCTTCGCGCCGCGGGTGCGGGCCCGCCTGCTCTGCTCTCGCTGCCCGTTGAGGGCCGTCGGTCCGCTGGTGCGGGCCTACCCGCCCTGCTTCTGCCGCCCGTTGTGGGCCTCTCACCCCGTTGTGGGCAATCGTCCGCCAGGGGCGGGACGGGTGGGCACAGCGGACGGCGCCCCGTGCCGGGCCCAGGCTTCCGGTCCTGAACCCCGCACCCTTCGTGCGGCGAGCTCGGGGTGCGGGCCGGGCACAAGGAGCGGAGGCGCCGCCGAGGGCGCCGTCCCGTGTGCCCACCCGTCCCGCCCTGCGGGACGATTGCCCACACGGGGGTGGGCGGCGACTGCGGCGGGGACGGGGGCCCTGGGCGCCGTCCACACGGCGGGGGCGAGGCGGCCAGCCGCGGGCCCACACGGGGGTGGGCGGCGGCTGCGGCGGAGGCGGGGGCCTTGGGCGCGGTTCACACGGCGAGGCCGGGGCCGCCTGGGCGCGGGTCCACACGGGGGTCGGTCTGCGGCGGCCGTGGCGGGGACGGGCTGCCTGGGGGCAGTCTGCATGGTGGGGCGGAGGCGCCTAGGCGCGGGCCCACACGGGGGTGGCTGGCGGCTGCGGCGGGGACGGGGGCCCTGGGCGTGGTTACCACGGCGAGGCTGGGGGCGCCGGGGCGCGGGCCCACCCGTGGCTGAGGGCGCCGGGGCGCGGGCCAACGCGTGGGTGAGGGCGCGGGGGCGCGGGCCAACGCGTGGGTGAGGGCGCGGGGGCGCGGGCCAACGCGTGGGTGAGGGCGCGGGGCGCGCGGACGGGGCAGGGCGCGGAGGCGTTCTGGCCGGGAGCACGGGGCCGCGTGGGCGGGCGAGGCCCGTACGAGGTGGGGGTGTGGGCGGGCGGTGGTGCCGGGGATGGGGCGGGGGCCGGGCGGCGCGGGGGCCGGGCGGCGCGGGGCGGCGGGTGCCGCCCTGGGGGCGGGGCTAGGTCAGGCGGGGGAAGCGGGCCTGGAGGGACCAGATGGCGGGGTTGTCGGCGAGGCCGTCGTGCATGTCGGTGAGGTCGGCGATGAGGTCGTGGAGGAAGTCGCGGGCCTCGCGGCGGAGCGCCGTGTGGTTGAAGGTGATCGGCGGTTCGTCGCCCGGCATCCAGTCGGCCTCGACGTCGACCCACCCGAAGCGGCGCTCGAAGAGCATGCGGTCGGAGGACTCGGTGAAGTCGAGTTCGGCGTACTGCGGCTGTGCGGCGCGGCTGCCTCGCGGGTCCCGGTCGAGCTGCTCGACGATGTCGCACAGCGCCCAGGCGAAGTCGAGCACCGGCACCCATCCCCAGGCTGTGGACACCTCGCGGTCCGCCTCCGTGTCGGCGAGGTACACGTCCCCGCAGAACAGGTCGTGGCGCAGCGAGTGGACGTCCGCGCGGCGGTAGTCGGTCTGCGGCGGGTCGGGGAAGCGACGCGAGAGGGAGTAGCCGATGTCGAGCACGTGACCGATGGTGTCACGGCACCGGCCCGGCCACGCACGCGAGGACCACCCCCGGCTCTCATCCCGACGCCCCGGCTTCCGTCACGAGCGGCGGGTGTGGAGGGCTCGGGCGAGGTGGGGGCCGAGCCAGCGCTTGAGGCGGCGGAGGGGTTGGAGGTGGTCGGCGGCGCGGTCGAGGCGGTAGTAGAGCTGAGGGGGGATGTGGGGGAGGAGGGGGGAGTGGCGTTGGCCGAGGAGGGCGAACATGTGGGCGGGTTCGAGGGCCATGTAGCGGGGGAGGTTTTCGTACCACTGGGCGCTGTAACGGGCGGCGCTTTGGGCGGAGAGGAGTTCGGCGCGGCGGCGCTTGCCGTAGGTGGTGAGAGCGGTGTCCAGGTCGGGGTGGCCGTGCAGGGCTTCGGCGAGGGCGAGGGCGTCTTCGAGGGCGAGGGTGGTGCCGGCGCCGATCGAGTAGTGGGTGGTGTGGGCGGCGTCGCCGAGGAGGACGAGGTTGCGGTGGTGCCAGGTGCGGGTGGTGAGGGTGCGGAAGGTGAGCCATTGGGCGGGGGCGTCGGCGCGGTCGCGGCCGATGAGCTCGTGGCCGTCGAGGAGGTCGTGGAAGAGCTTTTCGAGGAGGTTCAGGCTGTCGGCTTCACCGCGGGTGTCGAGGCCGAGGCCCTGCCACGTCTCCGGGGAGCATTCGACGACGCAGGTGGAGCGTTCGCCGCTGAAGCCGTAGGCGTAGCACCAGATCCAGCCGTGTTCGGTCTCCTTGAAGGCGAAGCTGAAGGAGTCGAAGACCTTGGTCGTACCGAGCCAGATGTACTTGTTGCGGCCGCTGGTCATGGTGGGGCCGAAGTGGCCGGCGTGGGCTTCGCGGAGTGCGCTGTTGACGCCGTCGGCGGCGACGACGAGGTCCGCGTCGGCGAGTTCGGGCGCGTCGGGGCCGGGGACGTCGTGCTCGAACTCCACCCGGACGCCGAGCTCCCGCGCGCGGTCGGCGAGGAGCCCGAGCATGCGTCGCCGGCCGATGCCGAAGCCGGCGTCGCCGCGGTGGACGGTCCGTTCGTCGCGGACGATCGCGACGCCGTCGGTCCACGTCACGGACGCTTCCGCGACCGCCGCCGCGGACTCGGGGTCGCCCGCGCGCAGCTTGTCGAGGAGTCCGGCCCAGAAGGTGACGCCCCAACCGTAGGTGGAGCCCTCGGGGTTCCGCTCGTACACGGCGATGTCGTGCGTCGGGTCCTGCCGCTTCAGCAGGATCGAGAGGTACAGGCCGGCGGGGCCGCCGCCGACGATCGCGAGCTTCACGTGCGCTCCCACGGAGAACGAACCGATGCATGACACCGTGCGGTCAGGCAGTAGCGCACAGTAGCAGTGGGGGGTGGTCCGGAGGGCCTGTCGGCGCGGTGAGCCACCCGTCTCGGGGAAGGGGCGGTGAGGGGCGGTGAGGGGGTGGTGAGGGGGTGGGCGCGGCGCACCGCCCCCTACGGCAGCAGGCGGCGTTCCTTCGCGACGGCTACGGCGCCGGCTCGGGTGTCGACGCCGAGTTTGGCGTAGATGCGGCCGAGGTGGGTTTTCACGGTGGCTTCGCTGATGAAGAGGGCGCGGGCGATCTCGCGGTTGCCGAGACCGCGGCCGAGTTGGCCGAGGATGTCGCGCTCGCGGTCGGTGAGGCTCGGGCCGGCGGCGCCTCGCATCACGTCCATGACGCGGCTGGCGACGGGCGGGGAGAGGGCGGTGCGGCCTTGGGCGGCGGAGTGGATGGCGGCGAAGAGCTCTTCGGGCCGTTCGGCCTTGAGGAGGTAGCCGGTGGCGCCGGCCTCGATGGCGCGGGTGATGTCGGCGTCCGTGTCGTAGGTGGTGAGGACGAGGACGTGGACGCCGGTCGGCGCGATCCTGCGGGTCGCTTCGACGCCGTCGATGCCCGCGCCGAGCTGGAGGTCCATGAGGACGACGTCCGGCTTGAGCTTGGCCGCCATGGCGACGGCCTCCTCGCCGCTGCCCGCCTCGCCGACGACCTCGATGTCGGGGGTGCTGCCGAGCAGGGCGAGCAGCCCGGCGCGGACGACGACGTGGTCGTCGCAGAGCAGGATGCGTACGGACATCAGGGCTCCAGGGTGAGGGGGATGGCGGCGGAGAGGACCGTGCCCTCGCCGGGGGCGGATTCGACGGTGAGGGTGCCGCCGAGCTGCCGGGCGCGGACGCGCATGGCGGGCAGGCCGTGGCCGCGGACGCCGCCGGGGGTGTCGGCGGGGTCGAAGCCGTGGCCGTCGTCGGCGATGTCGAGGACGACCTGGTCGTCGAGGTAGGTGAGGGTCAGGGCGGCGGATTCGGCGCCGGCGTGTTCGCGGATGTTGGCGAGGGCGCCCTGGGCGATCCGCAGCAGTGCGGACTGCACCCGCTCGGGCAGCGGTACCGCGATCCCGTCGACGCGGAAGGCCGCCGACTCGCGGGTGGCGAGGCCGCGCAGCGCCTCTTCGAGGCCGCCGCCCTGGGCGAGGTCGGCGGGGGCGAGGTCGTGGACGAACCGCCGGGCCTCGGCGAGGTTGCGTTCCGCGATGGACTCGGCGGTACGGACGTGACGGCGGGCCGTCGACGGGTCGCTGTCCCAGGTGCGGTCGGCGGCCTGGAGCAGCATCTGCTGGCTGGACAGGCCCTGCGCGAGGGTGTCGTGGATCTCCATCGACAGCCGTTGCCGTTCCGCGAGCGTGCCCTCGCGCCGCTCGATGGCGGCCAGTTCGCGCCGGGTGCGGATGAGGTCGGCGATGAGGGCCCGCTGTCGTGCCGCCTGCCGGTCGGAGTAGACGAAGGCGCCGGTCGCGAGGGCGGCGACGGCCGGCGGGGCGACGATCAGGTTGGGGTCCCAGCCGCCGTGCGCGAGCTGCACCTGGGCGAAGACCACGAACGCGGTGAGCAGGGTGACCAGGCCGAGCGCGGCCCGCGCGGGGAGGGTGCGCAGGCCCGTGTAGAAGAGCGGCACCGCGCACCAGGCGAAGCTGGGCGCGAGGACGACGAGGACGATCCAGACGGCGACGACCGTGCCGAGCCAGGCGATCCTGCGCGGGGCCGCTCGGGTGCCGACGACCGGGCCGAGGAGGTAGAGGGAGGCGAGCGCGCCGGACAGGGCGATGATCCACGGGCTGCGCTCCTCCCAGGGGTGGCGCAGCAGGAAGCGGGCCAGCGAGGCGCCGAGGAGGAGGAAGAAGGCGCTGTGCATGACCCGCGCCAGCCATCGGGTGTCCGGGTCCCGGTCCTGCTCCGCCGGCCGTGTCACCGCGCCACCTCCTTGCCACCTGACCTGGGGTTATCTGTCCATCCTGGCCCGCGGGGACCACAGGGGCATCAGCCGATCGGCTGACCCGGCCGTCCTCCAGTGTGCGTGAGGAGGGCAGCCGGTACGTGGACCGGCGGGCCCCGGTCCCGGCCACAGGATGGATTCCAGAGCGAACGAACACCTTCCCCGCAGTGCCTCATCCTCACGCCTCACGGAGTCCGTCATGAAGAAGATCCTCTTCGGTGCCACCGCCGCCGCCGTCATCGCCGCCGGTACGTTCGGTGTCGTCTCCGCGAACGCCTCCGCCCCGGCCGCCGCCGCTCCGACCGCGATCACGGCCGACGCCGAGAACGGCAACCTCCAGACGTCGACGCACCTGACGATCGAGGCCGCGACCAAGGCCGCGCAGGCCGCGCTCGACGCCGCCGAGAAGGAGAACCAGCGCGTCTCCGTCGCCGTCGTCGACCGCAACGGCAACACCCTCGTCACCCTTCGCGGCGACGGCGCCGGCCCGCAGTCCTACGAGTCGGCGGAGAAGAAGGCGTACACCGCCGTCTCCTGGAACGCCCCGACCTCCGTCCTCGCCGGCCGGCTCGCCAACGCCCCGACCCTGAAGGACATCCCCGGCACCCTCTTCCTCGCCGGCGGCGCCCCCGTCACCGCCAAGGGCGCCCCGATCGCGGGCATCGGAGTCGCCGGCGCCCCCTCCGGCGACCTCGACGAGAAGTTCGCCCAGGTCGGCGTCGCGGCGCTCGGCAACTGAGCCGGTGGCGGCGCCCGGACCCCCCGCCGGGCGCCGCCGCCGTTCACGGGTGACCACGGTTCCTTCCGTACGCGCCCGGTTCGGGAGGGTGGCTGTTCCGTACGCGCCCGGTTCGGGAGGGTTGCTTAGGATCGGTACGTGACCCAGCGCCACCGGACCGGAGCCGTAGCCGTCCTCATCGCCCTCGCTCTGTGCGCGGGCGGATGTGCGGGGGCCACCGGTGGTGTCCGCGGCACTCCCGGGTCCGCGGGGCTGCGCGATCCTTACTTTCCGAAGCTCGGCAACGGCGGCTACGACGCGGTGCACTACGCGCTGTCGCTGGCGTACGACCCCGGCACCGGGCGGCTCGACGGCACCGCCGAGATCACGGCCCGCGCCACCCAGGACCTCAGTGCCTTCAACCTCGACCTCGACGGGCTGACCGTGAGCGGGGCGACCGTCGACGGCACCCGCGCCGCGTACCACCGCGCCGGGCACGAGCTGACGCTCCGGCCGCACGAGGAGATCCCCGCGGGCACGGAGTTCCGGGCCACCGTCACGTACGCGGGCGTGCCCGAGGCGATCACCGACGCGGACGGTTCCACGGAGGGCTGGCTGCGGACGGCCGGCGGGGCGGTGGCGGTGGGCGAACCGGAGGGCTCCATGACGTGGTTCCCCGGCAACCACCACCCCTCCGACAAGGCCGCGTACGACATCGCGCTCACCGTCCCGGCCGGCCTCGACGCGTTCTCCAACGGGGTGAGGACGGAGCGTTGGACGGGCGAGGACGGTCGTGTCACCAGCGTGTGGCACTCGGCCGAGCCGATGGCGAGCTATCTGGCGACGGTCGCGATCGGCCGGTACGAGACGGGCACGGCGACCGCGGATGCCGGTGGCGGGGCCGGTACCGGAAGTGATGCCGGGACCCATACCGATGCCGGGACTCATGCCGGGACCCATGCCGATGCCGGGAACGATGCCGGGCCCCCTCCTGATGCCGGGACCGGTTCCGGTTCGGGCGACGGTGACGGCGACGGTGACGGCGACGGCGACGGCGACGGCGACGGTTCCGCTTCCGTGCCCGTCCTGACCGCCGTGGAGCCGTCGGTCGCGGCGGGGAGTGCCGCGCTGCGGGACGAGATCCCCGTGATCCTCGGCCGGCAGGCGGAGCGTTTCGGGCCGTACCCGTTCTCCGCCGCCGGGGCGATCGTCGTGCAGGACGGGACCCTCGGTTACGCCCTGGAGACGCAGACGCGGCCCGTGTTCCCCGCCGCGTCGTTCGACCGGACGACCCTCGTGCACGAGATGGCCCACCAGTGGTTCGGGAACTCGGTCACCCCCGCGACCTGGCGGGACCTGTGGCTGAACGAGGGCTTCGCCACGTACGCCGAGTGGCTGTACGCGGAGCAGTACGAGAACGTCCCCGCCCGGACGCACTTCGAGCGGGCCTTCGCCCAGGACGCCAACTGGGCGTTTCCGCCGGCCGCTCCGCCCGCCGCCGAGAACCTCTTCGACGCGCCCGTGTACCAACGCGGTGCGATGGTCCTGCACAAGCTGCGCGAGACCGTCGGCGACGACGTCTTCGACGAGATCCTTCGCGGCTGGCCCGCGAAGTACCGGCACGCCAACGCCACCACGGCCGACTTCACGGCCTACGCGGAGGGCGTGGCCGGCAAGGACCTCGACGCGCTGTGGGACGTCTGGCTGTACGGCGACGGGCGGCCGGCCGGGCCCTGAGGCGGGCCGGGCGTCATCGACAGGACACCCCCTACGTCAGGGACCTGCGCATCACCACGCACGGGCGGCCGTGGGCGAGGTCGGGGCGGCGGTCGGTCTCCTCGTAGCCGAGGGAGGTCCAGAAGGCGAGGGCCTTCGGGTTGTTCTCCAGGACGGCGAGCTTCAGGCCGGTGCGGCCGGCGGTGCGGAAGCGGTCCTCGACGTACGTGGCGAGGCGGCGGCCGTGGCCCGCGCGCCGTTCGTCCGCGTGGACCATGAGGAGCCCGAGCCACGGGTCGCGGTCGGCCGGGTCGGGGTGGCGGCCGAGGGTGACGGCGACGGCCACGAGCCGGCCCTCGGAACGGGCGAGCAGCACCTCGGCGGTGGGCTGGGCGAGGTCGTCGGCGAGCGCGGCCGCGACCTGTTCGGGTCGGATGTCGGACGGGTCCGGGAAGTCGCCGGTGAGCTGCTGGAACTCCGCGTTCGACGCGTACAGCGCGGTGAGTTCGGTGAGCAGCGTCCCGGGGAGGGCGGCGCCGTCCTCCAGGGCCTTGGGGGCGAGGGTGTCGACGATCACGCGGGAAAGGGTAGAGCCCCGGCCGGGAATCCCGGCCGGGGCTCAACCGTCACGCGACGGATCAGAGGTTGACGCCGAAGTCGCGGGCGATGCCCTCCAGGCCGGAGGCGTAGCCCTGGCCGACGGCGCGGAACTTCCACTCGGCGCCGTTGCGGTAGAGCTCGCCGAAGACCATGGCGGTCTCGACGGCCGCGTCCTCGGAGAGGTCGTAGCGGGCGAGCTCGGCGCCGCCGGCCTGGTTGACGATGCGGATGTACGCGTTGCGCACCTGGCCGAAGTTCTGCGAGCGGTTGACCGCGTCGTAGATGGAGACCGGGAAGACGATCTTGTCGACGGTCGGCGGGAGGGCCGCGAGGTTGACGTTGATCTGCTCGTCGTCGCCACCGCCCTCGCCGGTGCGGTTGTCACCGGTGTGGACGATGGTCTGGTCCGGCGTCGACTTGTTGTTGAAGAAGACGAAGTGCGCGTCGGACGCGACCTTGCCGGCGGTGTCCACGCCGATCGCCGAGGCGTCGAGGTCGAAGTCGGTGCCGGTGGTGGTGCGGACGTCCCAGCCGAGGCCCACGGTGACGGCGGCGAGGCCCGGGGCCTCCTTGGTCAGGGAGACGTTGCCGCCCTTGGACAGGCTCACAGCCATGGAAAGTCCCTTTCATCGTGATGTCTTCGCCTGGAGAAACGCGTGTGCGGCCCCGGCGGTTCCCGTGCGGATTCCCGCCCGGTCTCCCGTGCGGTCGCCCGCCCGGTCTCCCGCAGCATTTCCCGCGGGGTTTCCGGTGAAAACAGGATGACTCCGATGGTCCCCTCCGGGGAACATGGAGGGCATGTCCGGTCCCTATCCCATCCGCGGCTCCGTCTCGCTTCCCGAGGCCGAGCTCCAGTGGCGTTTCTCGCGGTCGTCGGGGCCGGGCGGGCAGCACGTCAACACCAGCGACTCGCAGGTGGAGCTCCGCTTCGACCTCGCGGCCACCGAGTCGCTCCCCGAGGTGTGGAAGGCGCGCGCCCTGGAGCGACTCGCCTCCCGCCTCGTCAACGGCGTCGTGTCGGTCCGCGCCTCGGAGCACCGCTCCCAGTGGCGCAACCGCGAGACGGCGGCGGTGCGCCTCGCCGCGCTGCTCGCCGAGGCGACGGCCCCGCCGCCGAAGCCCCGACGTGCGACGAAGATCCCGCGCGGGATCAACGAGCGGCGGCTGCGCGAGAAGAAGCAGCGGTCGGAGACGAAGAAGACCCGGCAGTCCCGCGACTGGAGCTGAGCCGCAGCACTCGGGACGCTCCCGGGGCTCGCCCGGCGGGCCCTGCCCGGTTCCCCGGGCCGGACGGCGACACCCCGGGCCGGACGGCGACACCCCGGGCCGGCGACACCCCCTAGGACAGGTGGCGGTACTTCCCCTGGAAGTACGTCAGCGGGCCGTTCTTCGAGGACGGTGGCAGGGCGGCGGTCAGGACGCGGCCCACGACAAGGGTGTGGTCGCCGGCGACGACGCGGCTCTCCGTGCGGCATTCCAGGGTGGCGAGCGCGCCGTCCATCAGGAGGGCGCCGCTCTCCTCGCCGCGGGTGTGGGGGAGGTCGGCGAAGAGGAGGCGGTCGCTGACGCGGTTCTTCATGGCGAAGCGGCCGGCGATGTGCCGCTGGTCCTCGGCGAGCATCGAGACGGCCCAGACGGGGACGTCGGTGAGCAGGTCGTCCATGCGGGAGCCGTTGCGGAGGCTGACCAGGACGAGGGGCGGGTCGAGGGAGACCGACATGAAGGCGGTGGCCGTCATGCCGACGTCCTCGCCGCGCGGACCGTCGTCGGGGTCGTGCGCGGTCACCAGGACCACGCCGGACGCGAGGCGGGACATGGCCGCCCGGAACTCGTCGTTGCTCACCCCCTCAGCATGGGGGATGGCCAGGTCGGAGACGGGGGGCGGGGCGGGGGTCTTCTGCAGCACACCCGCACGCTATGCCGCTGCCCGCGCCGTCCGCATCGGGCGTGGGGACCAGTCGGGCACCCCCGCCGGACCTAGGCCCACCCCCTCCGCGCCCTATGGCGCGGGGCCTCAGGAGGAAAGGTGCGACCCGCCATGACCTGCTGTGACTTGAGTCACAGAGGCCAGTATTTGCTGACCCTGTGTACCGGGTGCGCAGCTCGCTGTGATTCAGTGGCAGTGACAGTGCAACACGTAGCCGATGAGAACCCTGGAGTTGCTGTCGAGGTCTCGGGGAGAGCGAGCGATGGAGACCGAGTCGGAGCCGTACGTCCGTCTCTCGACCCTGCGGCAGCTGCATCAGGTCGTGGCGGACCTCAACACTGCGCGCAGCCTGGCGGACACCCTGCAGACCGTCGCCGACGGTGTCGTCGCGGGTCTCAACTACGAGTTGGCCTGCGTCAACCTCGTCCGTCCCGACGGTGACCTGGTCGTCGCCGCGTTCGCCGGAAGCTCCGCCGCCGAAGCCCTGATCACCGGCCGGGTGGGCCCCCGCGAGTCCTGGGAGCGACGCCTGGCCATGGGGGTCGCGTGGGGCGATCTGCGGTTCATCCCGCACACCGAGGGCTGGGTGCTGATGGAGGACGACGTCCCCCAGTGGCACACGGACGGCCCGGCGCCCCGCTTCGAGGACGAGTGGCACCCGCACGACCGGCTGTACGCCCCCATGTACGCCTCGGGCTCCGGCCGGGAACTCCTCGGCGTCATATCCGTCGACCGCCCGCGCAACGGCAGGCACCCGGGCCCCTGGGGCCAGGAGGCGCTCCAGATGTACGCCTCCCAGTCGGGCATAGCCATCAGCAACGCCCGCCTCCGCTCCAACATGCAGCGCGCCCTGGTCCGCCTGGAGCGCGAGCAGCAGGCCCTGCGGGCCAGCGAGGAGTCCTTCCGGCAGGCCTTCGAGTACGCCCCCTCCGGCATGGCCATCGCCGAGATGGGCGGCGACCAGCACGGCCGGCTGCTGCGGACCAACGACGCGCTGTGCCGGCTCCTCGGGCGGCCCGCGTCCGCGATGCGGCGCTACTCCTTCGCCGACCTCGTCCACCCCGAGGACATCGGCACCCTGCTGCGGACCTCCGCCGAGGGCGGCCGGGCGGAGCTGCGGCTCGGACGGCGCGACGGGACGTACGTCTGGGTCTCCCTGCGCAACTCGGTCGTCGCCGACACCGCCGACGGCCCCCGCTTCCTCCTCACACACGTCGAGGACATCGAGGAGCGCAAGCGGCACGAGCTCCAGCTCGCCCACCGCGCCTCGCACGACGCCCTCACCGGTCTCCCCAACAGCGCCGAGCTGCGCTCCCGCCTCTCCGCCCGCATCTGCGAGCGTCCGTCGGCGCCCGGGGACGAGGCGGTGTACGGCGCGTACGACTCCGCGCGGGACGGCGGCTACGCGGCCGGCCACGAGGCCTCCTACGACACCGCGTACGACACCTCCTACGACTCCGGGTACGAGCCGCAGCCGTACGAGCACGAGCACGAGCACGGCTTCGGTTTCGAGCCGGCGGGCGTCGCCGGGCCGTACGACCACCACGTCCACGCGGTCGCGCCCACGGGCGGCGAGGTCGACGACGGCACCAAGGGGCTCGCGGTCCTCTTCTGCGACCTCGACGGTTTCAAGTCGATCAACGACCGGTTCGGCCACCACACCGGCGACGCCGTCCTCATCGAGGTCGCCCGCCGGCTCACCACCGGCGTGCGGGACGGGGACACCGTCGCCCGGCTCGGCGGTGACGAGTTCGTGGTCCTCGCCGACGGCCTCGGCGCCGCGGACGCCGCCGACCTGGCCGTACGCCTCCGCAACGCGATCATTCCGCCGATCCGGGTGGACGGGCGGGCGGTCCGGGTCGGCGCCAGTTTCGGTATCGGATGGGCCGAGTGCGGGATGACCGTCGAAGAGGTCCTGAACTCCGCCGACCAGCGGATGTACGTGGAGAAACGCTCCCGTGCCAAGGTCCATCGGCGGGCGGGCTGAGTCGCGCGCTCGCCCGTTCGGGGTAGGCTCGGCCGGTCGGCGACGGCTGGCGAGCATGGAGAGGTGACCCGGATGGCTGCCGGTAACGACGGCGCGAACAAGCCCGAGAACGACGATCCGTTCGGCTATCTCTACGCGGACGGCCAGGCAGCGGGCGCTCAGCCCCCGCAGGGCGGTGGCTACGGCTACCCCGGCCCCGCCCCCGCCCAGCCCGGCGTGCCCCGGACCTCGTACAACCAGGTCAGAACGGTCGGCGAGCGCCAGTACGGCCAGCAGCAGCCGTACGTCCCGCCGCAGCAGCAGGCCTCCTACGGCCAGCCGCAGGCGCAGTACGCCGCGCCCGAGACCTACGGCGGCGCACACGGCGGCCAGCAGACCCGCCAGTCCCCGATCCCGCCCCAGCGCGGCGGCGGCTCCGGCGGCGGCCCCAACACCAGGGGCCTGCTGATCGGCGCGGTCGCGGTCGTCGCGGTCGTCGTCGTCGGCATCACCGCCGCCGTGATCACCAACTCGGGCGACAAGGACAAGGACGGGCAGGCCGGCGGCACGCCGTCGACCGCGCCCTCCCAGGTCTCCGAACAGCCCAGCACCGAGCCCAGCACGGAGAAGACCCCCGAGGAACTCCCCAAGCAGGACGCGGCGACGCTGAAGCTCGGCGGCACCGCGGCGACGGAGACCGTCGTCAAGGGCGCCGAGGGCGCGGGCGGCGTGTACGTCTCGGGCTTCAACCAGGTCGGCGCCTCGGTGACCTGGAAGGCGAACATGCCGACGGACGGCAAGTACCGCCTGACCGTGCGCTACGCCATCCCGGCGGTGGACGCCAACGCCACCCTGACGGTCAACGGCAAGGCGAACACCCAGCCGATCGGTCTGAAGAACTTCATCGCCTCCTCGGACCCGAACCTGGAGAAGAACTGGCAGACCACTTGGGCGCCGGTCACCCTCCAGAAGGGCGAGAACGAGATCAAGATCTCGTGCGAGGCCGGCAACCAGTGCAACGTGCTGCTCGACTGGCTGGAAGTCACCCCGGGTTAGCCCGGCGCGGGAGGCGGGCCCCTCAGGGGGTCTCTTCCGTCACCTTTACGCGGGGCAGTAGGTCCGCGTAGGCGGCCGTGTCGAACTCTCCGGCCACCGGGGAGAGGACGGTCGCGGCGGAGAGCGCGACGGCCCGGGCGAGGCGTTCGGGCCAGGGAGCGCCGTCGACGAGACCCGCGAGGAGGCCGGCGACGGCCGAGTCGCCGGCGCCCGTCGGATTGCCGCGGACCGGGGTCGGCGGGGCCGCGTGCCACAGTCCCTCGGGGGTGGCGGCGAGGAGGCCTTCGGGGCCGAGCGAGGAGATCACCGCGTGGGCGCCGCGACGCCGGGCGTCGCGGGTGGCGCGGTGGGGTTCGCGGGAGCCGGTGAGCTGGGCGAGTTCGTCGGCGTTGGGTTTGACGAGGTCGGGGCGGGCGGCGATGCCGCGCCGGAGGGGTTCGCCGCTGGTGTCGAGGAGGACGGGCACGGCGGCGGCGCGGGCGAGCCGGACGAGTTCGGCGTAGGCGCCGACGTGGATGCCCGGCGGGAGGCTCCCGCAGAGCGCCACGGCCCGTGCCCCGTCGAGGAGTTCGGTGAAGCGGGTGCGGAAGGCGGTCCACTCGGCGGGTGTGACGGCGGGGCCCGGTTCGTTGAGCTGCGTGGTGTCGCCGGTCGCGGCGTCGACGACCGCGACGGTGCGGCGGGTGGGTCCCGCCGTCTCGACGAGCTCGTCCCGTACGGGCGTCGCCGCGAGGTGCTCCCGCAGGGTCGCGCCGGTGGCGCCGCCCGCGAAGCCGGTGGCCACCGTCTCGTGGCCGAGGGCGGCGAGCACCCGGGCGACGTTGAGGCCCTTGCCGCCGGGGCGTTCGATGACCTGGGTGACCCGGTGGGAGGCGTGCGGGACGAGGGCGGGGACCCGATAGGTCAGGTCCAGTGCCGTGTTGAGGGTGACCGTCAGGATCACCTGTTCCACCCCCGTACTCCGTACTCCTCGCTCCGCGCTCCGCGGGGAGGGTGTGGAACGACCGTTCCGACGGGCACTGATCATGCCAAACGAAAGGCGGTTGGCCCAGACCCCCGGCCGACCGCCTTCGCGCATGACTCCTGATCAGACCGTTGCGGCCGCCGTCGGGTCGACGATCCACTCGCCCTTGCGCATGACGCCCTTGAGGTCGAACGCGGCGTCGAGGACGACGATGTCGGCGTCCTTGCCGGGCTCCAGGGAGCCGACGCGGTCGTAGGCGCCGAGGAGGCGGGCGGGGGTGGCGGAGATGGCCTGGACGACGGACTCGACGGGGATGCCGTCGATGGTGACGGCGCGCTTGAAGGCGCGGTCCAGGGTGAGGGTGGAGCCGGCGATGGAGCCGCCCTCGACGAGGCGGGCGACGCTGTCCTTCACGTCGACGGCGAGTGGGCCGAGCATGTAGCGGCCGTCGCCGAAGCCGGCCGCGTCCATGGCGTCGGTGATGAAGGCGACGCGCTCGGGGCCCGCGTGGTGGAAGGCGAGCTCCAGGGCGGCGGGGTGCAGGTGGGTGCCGTCGTTGATGAGCTCGACGGTGATCCGCTCGTCCTCCAGGAGGGCGGCGATCGGGCCGGGCGTGCGGTGGCCGAGGGCGGGCATCGCGTTGTACAGGTGCGTGGCGACGGTGGCGCCGGCGTCGATGGCCGCGACGGTCTGCTCGTACGTGGCGTCGGTGTGGCCGATGGCGGCGATCACGCCGTGCTCGGCGAGGAGGCGCACGGAGTCGAGGCCGCCGGGCAGCTCGGTGGCGAGGGTGACCATCCTGGCCTGGCCGCGGCCTGCGTCGATGAGCTTGCGGACCTCGGCCGGGTCGGGGTCGCGGAGCAGCGTCTCGTCGTGGGCGCCCTTGCGGCAGGGGGAGATGAACGGGCCCTCGAAGTGGAGGCCGGCGAGCTCGCCCTGCTCGGCGAGTTCGGAGAGCAGTCCGGCGCGCTGCGTGAGGAAGTCCATCTCGCCGGTGACGAAGGAGGCGACGACGGTGGTCGTGCCGTGCAGGCGGTGGGTGTGGACGCCCTTGAGGACGTCGTCGGCGGTGCCGGAGGTGAAGGAGGCGCCGCCGCCGCCGTGGTTGTGCATGTCGACGAAGCCGGGGACGAGCCAGTGGCCGGTGAGGTCGACGGTCGGGGCGCCCTCGGGGGAGGAGCCCGCGATGCGGTCGCCTGCGACGATCACCCGTCCGTTCTCGACGATCCCGGTGGGCAGCACGACGTGTGCGCCGGCGAGAACCTTGTGATCGGCCATCAGGCGGAAACCTCCGAGTCGGTGGGGGGCTGGTCGGCGAGCAGGTCCCAGGCGAGGAGGCCCGCGCCCAGGCATCCGGCGGTGTCCCCGAGGGCCGCCGGGACGATGGCGGGCAGCTTCTGGAACGTGACTCGCTCCTCCACCGCGGCCCGGAGTGGTGTGAACAAGGTTTCCCCGGCCTCGGCGAGACCGCCACCGATGATCAGGGTGCGGGGGTCCAGCAGGGTGAGGGCGGTGACGAGTCCGTCGGCGAGGGCGTCGACGGCGTCCTGCCAGACCCGTACGGCGGTGGCGTCGCCGGATTCGACGGCCTTCGCGCAGTCGGCCGCGTCGGCGTCGGGGTCACCGCTCGCGGCGGCCCAGGCCTGGGAGACGGCGGAGGCGGAGGCGTAGCGCTCCAGGCAGCCGCGCTGGCCGCAGCCGCAGTCGGTGCCGCCGGGGCGGACGACGATGTGGCCGATCTCTCCGGCGTAGCCGTGGGCGCCGGCCTCGATGCGGTCGCCGATGCCGATGGCGCCGGCGATGCCGGTGCCGAGGGGCACGAAGAGGAAGCGGTCGGCGCCGTTGCCCGCGCCGATGCGGCCTTCGGCGAGGCCGCCGGTGCGGACGTCGTGGCCGAGGGCGACGGGGATGCCGTCGAGCCGGCTGCTGAGGAGTTCGCGCATGGGAACGTCGCGCCAGCCGAGGTTCGCGGCGTAGACGGCGATGCCGTTGTCGGCGTCGACGATTCCGGGGACGGCGACTCCGGCGGCCGCGGCGGGTTCGCCGTACCGCTCCTGGCCGAGTGCGTGGAGCTCTTCGGCGAAGCCGAGGATGGTCTCCACCACGGCCTCGGGGCCGCGGCGGCGCCCGGTGGCGCGGCGGGCCTCGTGGAGCAGGGTGCCGTCCGCCCCGACGAGGGCGGCTTTCATGCCGGTGCCGCCCACATCGAGGGCGATGACGTGTCTCACGAGGGACAGTCTGTCGCGCGACGACCCAAAAGGTCTAGTCCACTGCCGAGGATTGTTGCGTACGGATACAAATTCGAGCTCCGGGCCGAGTTGCGGAAGTGATACCCAAGTGGTGTAGACCTCATGCCCGGCCCGAGAGAGACTTACGGCCCTGCGAAGAGCGAACACTCCGCTCGGCGCAGCTCAACGACGAGCAAAAGGTGGATGAAGCCGTGGAGCGGCGACGATTCCTTGGACTGACCGCGGCCGCCGCCGCCCTCGGACTGACCGGCACGGTCGCCGGGTGCGGCTCCCTCGGGGGCGACTCCGGTGACGTGACCCTCAGACTGGTCGCCGCCGAGTACGACCTGACCGGTGGCGACTCCACCAAGAAGTACTGGACCGACCTCGTCGCCGCCTTCGAGGCGAAGCACCCCGGCGTCACGGTCGAACTCCAGGTCGAGTCCTGGGACGACGTCGACCGCAAGGTCGCCGAGATGGTCGCGGCCGGCAACGCCCCCGACATCGCCCAGATCGGCGCCTACGCCGACTACGCCGCCGCGGGCAAGCTCTACGCCGCCGACGAGATCCTCTCGATACCCGTCCAGGCCAACTTCCTCGCCCCGCTCGTCGCCGCCGGCGAGACCAAGCGGACCCAGTACGGCCTGCCCTTCGTCGCCTCCACCCGGCCCCTCTTCTACAACCGGGACCTCTTCGACCGGGCCGGACTCAAGGCCCCCACGACCTGGGACGAGCTGGCCGCGGCCGCCGAGAAGCTGAAGGGCGACGGCGTCCCCACCCCCTTCGCGCTGCCCCTCGGCCCCGAGGAGGCCCAGGCCGAGACCCTGATGTGGCTGCTCAGCGGCGGCGGCGGCTGGACCGACGCCACCGACCACTACGCCATCGACTCCGACGCCAACGTCCGCACCTTCGAGTGGCTCCGGACCCACCTCGTCGGCAAGGGCCTCACCGGCCCCGTCGCCCCCGGCAAGCTCAACCGCAAGGCCGCCTTCGCCGCCTTCGCGCGCGGCGACGTCGGCATGCTCAACGGCCACCCCTCGCTCGTCAAGGAAGCCACCAAGAAGGGCGTCAAGGTCGGCCAGGTCCCGCTGCCCGGCGCCGACGGCACGCCCAAGTCCTCCATGGGCGTCGCCGACTGGATCATGGGCTTCAAGCAGAACGGCCACCGCAAGGAGATCGGCGACTTCCTCAACTTCGCCTTCAGCGACGAGAACGTCCTCAAGTTCGCCGGTGACAACGACCTGCTGCCCGTCACCGTCAGCGCCTCCACCCGCATGGAGACCGACCCCGAGTACGCCAACCTGCGCGAGTTCCTCAAGGGCCTCCCCAACGCCCAGCTCCCCCCGGTCGGCAAGACCTCCTGGGCCAAGGTCAGCGAGAACGTCAAGCAGAACATCGGCAAGGCCGTCGCCCCCGACGCCAAGCCCGCCGCCGTCCTCGGCGCCATCGGCCGAGCGGCGACGGCGGCGGAGTCCGCCGAGTAATAGGTTGGTCGTATGACCGCGAGCGAGGAACGAGACCACGACGGCGGCCCGCCCCCGGACGGGGACGGGCCGCCCTCGGACGCCACCGGTCTCGCCCCGCGCGAGCAGGCGCTCCTCGCCCTCGAACGGCGCTCCTGGCCCGGCCCCGGCGCCAAGGAACGGGCCGTCCGCGAACGGCTCGGCCTCTCCCCGACCCGCTACTACCAGCTCCTCAACGCCCTCCTCGACGACCCCCGCGCCCTCGCCCACGACCCGGTCACGGTCAACCGGCTCCGCCGGGTCCGCGAGGAGAAGCAGCGGCGGCGCTAGAGGGCGGGGACATCGCCGGCTGTCCGCCGCGGCCATCCGCTCGCCGGGGTCGCCCGCCCGCCGCGGCCGTCCGCACGCCCGGTGCTGCGATCGGACGATTCGGCGCCCGCCGGGCGGCGTGGCGGGGCCGGGTTCGGCGGGCGGCGGCGGGGCCTGGGATTGAGTGGGCCGGTCCCCCTCGCTCCCCTCCTCAAGGAGCCGCCGTGACCACCGACGCCATGCTTCCCGCCGGCACCGTCCTGCTGTCCGACTCGTCCGCTTTCGGCTGCCAGGGCGGGGTGCACTTCTACGTTCCCGCGACCGGACTGCGGGGATTCTTCGCCCTCGGCGGCGACCTCGTGGGAGCCACCGGAATCGCCCTCGAAGCCGACGGCGACGTCCTGGTGACCAAGGACCGACACCATCCCGGCGGCGGCACGCTGCTGCGGCTCTCCCGGTCGCACGGGACGACGAAGCAGACGGTGGTGTCCTCCGACGGGAACCTCGTCAGCCCGATGGCCGTCGCCGTCGAGAGCGACGGCGGCATCCTGGTGGCCGACATCGCCGCCAAGGGCGCGGGCGCCGTCATCCGGATCCACCCCGTCACCGGGAAGCAGACCGTCCTGTCGGTGGGCGACGCCACGGGCGATCCCCTGTTCCCCTGCGGGCTGTGCGTGGAGGCCGACGGCGGCATCGTGACGGTCGAACAGGCCGGCCCCGTCCCGGAGCCCCCCGCACCCCAGGTGGTCCGGATCGACCCGGTCAGCGGCGCGCGCACGGTGATCTCGTCCGGTGGCAGTCTCCGCAGCCCCGTGGACGTGGTGATCGACCATGACGGGAACATCATGGTCGTCGACGCCAACGCGTTCGAGGGCTTCGTCGGCGGGGTGATCAAGGTGGACCCGGTGAGCGGGAAGCAGACCACCGTCTCCTCCGGCGGCGGCTTCGACACCCCCGCCGCCATCGCCATCGAGGCGGACGGCACCCTGCTGGTCACCGACAACAAGGCGCTGACCAGGGAGCCCACCGTGTTCCGGGTGGATCCCGTCACCGGCGAACAGCGCGTCCTCGCCATGGGCCCGCCCTTCACGTACCTCAGCGGCGTCAGGGTCGTCCCCGCCCACTGAGGTCCGCGAGCCGCGGGGTGACGCAGGC
This sequence comes from Streptomyces sp. LMG1-1-1.1, assembly GCF_040815545.1. Classification (NCBI taxonomy): domain Bacteria; kingdom Bacillati; phylum Actinomycetota; class Actinomycetes; order Kitasatosporales; family Streptomycetaceae; genus Streptomyces; species Streptomyces sp. LMG1-1-1.1. The sequence continues at coordinate 114,268 of NZ_JBFPNH010000027.1, forward strand.
CCCGCTGACGCGGCGGCCGTACGTCGGTAGGGTCGGGAGCATGGTCAGCAGCCTCCCGCACCCGGCCACGTCCTCCGGCCGCGACGGTCTGGCCGCGCTGCTCGCGCGGCCGGCGAAGGCCGTCGTCGCCCTCGACTTCGACGGCACGCTCGCAGAGATCGTCCCGGACCCGGAGAGAGCCCGCGCGCACCCCGGTGCCGTGGCGGCCCTCGCCGCACTGGCGCCCGAGGTCGCCTCCGTCGCCGTGGTGACGGGCCGCCCCGCCGGGGTCGCCGTCCGCTACGGCGGCTTCGCCGGGGTGCCGGGCCTTGAGCACCTCGTCGTCCTCGGCCATTACGGCGCCGAACGCTGGGACGCCGTCACCGGCACCGTGCGAGCCGCCGCCCCGCACCCGGGGGTGGCTTCGGTCCGCGCCGAACTTCCCGGGTTCCTGGACCGGGCCGGTGCCTGGTCGGGGGTGTGGATCGAGGAGAAGGGCCGGGCGGTCGCCGTCCACACCCGCCGCGCCCTCGACCCGGAGGGCGCCTTCGAGGCTCTCAAGGGTCCCCTCGGCGAGCTCGCCACCCACCACGGGCTCGTCCTGGAGCCGGGCCGGATGGTCCTGGAGCTGCGGCCCCCGGGCATGGACAAGGGGGTGGCGCTCGCCGAGTACGTACGGGAGGTGGGTGCCGGGTCCGTGCTGTACGCGGGCGACGACCTGGGCGACCTGCCCGCCTTCGCCGCGGTCGAGAAGCTCCGCTCCGACGGCACGCCCGGCCTGCTCGTGTGCAGCGGCTCCGCCGAGGTCCCCGAGCTGGAGGAGCGTGCCGACCTCTCGGTGCAGGGCCCGCCGGGCGTGGTCGCGTTCCTGACGGAACTGGCGAGGGCGGTACGGGAAGCCGCGGGCTGAGGGCCGGGCATGCCGCGAGGGCGGTGCGGGGGGCCTGGGCCCCGCGTACCGCCCTCGCGGGTCGAGCCTGGATCAGTGCGCGGCCGGGTTGGTCACGCTGATCGTCAGGTCGTCGCCGGCGTCGCCGGTGACCGTGACGCGCACGCCGTGACCGGCGACCTTCACGCTGGCCTGCGGGGCCGTGGTGTCGTAGTACGCGTTGGGGTCGGTGTCGTCGAAGACCGGGATGCCGGGGACGGAGGGGGCGCAGGCCGCCTGCGTCTCGACGGTCTTGTTGCCGCCCTTGCCCACCAGGACCTCCTTGTGGAGGCAGGTCGCGTCGGTGGCCTCCAGGCCGAAGGTGGCGTCGAAGGGCTGGCGCCGGTTGGTGGGCGCGGTCCCGTCGGTGTACTTGAAGGGGGCCGGCCGGGCGTCGACGGCCATCGCCGAGCCGCCGCCGGGGTGGTTGCTGACGTTGTTGTCGTCGAAGGACCGGTCGACGTACCAGACGAGCAGGCCGTTCTGGTACCTGAAGTACTCGACCCAGTCGGGGGCGGTGACGCCCTTGCTGAACTGGTAGGGGCCCTCGGCGAGGAGCGCGTCGGAGCCGACGTACTCGCGGTTCTCCAGGAGGTAGTACCGCGGGGAGGTGGCCGTCTCGGTGCCGGTGGAGATCTTCCAGCGGCCCTGCGCGGTCCAGCCGTTCACGCCGTTCTCGACGTCGTCCGCCGCCAGGCTCGTACCGCCCGAGGCCAGGGTGATGTCGTCGAGGAACGCGCCGGCGAAGTGCACGCCGCCGTCGCTCTGGTAGCGGAAGCGGAAGAGGGACGGCTTGCCGGCGGAGTCGTACGAGTAGCGCAGCGTCGTCCACTTGCCGGCGGAGGAGCCGGAGACGGGGTCGCCGGTGCGGGCCCAGGTGGCGCCGCCGTCGAGGGAGTACTCGGCGAAGAGGTAGTCGAAGTCGGCCTCGATCTCGTACCAGGCGCTCGCCTTGACGGTCACCCTCGGGGCGGCCGGGACGGAGCGGGTGAGGGACTGGTTGAGGCCGTCGGCCGAGCCGGTCCACCAGGCGTGCGTGCCCGAGGTGGGCGTCGCGTAGGAGGTGCTGCTCGTCTTGTCCGGGAGCGCGACGCGGACCGCCTGGTCCTTGCCGGTGACCTGGAGCTGCGCCGGGTTCAGGGTGTACGTGCCGTCGGCGCCGAGCGGGGCGTCGCTGTAGTCCAGCCAGCCGAGGAAGAGCTTCTCCTCGGCGCCCATGAGGCCCGGGTGGGTGCCGATGCCCGCGTTCGCGGCGGCGCCGTGGCTCAGCCAGGAGCCGGAGCTCATCAGGGTCCAGAAGGCGGTGGAGTTCTCGCCGCCGTCCGTGTCGTAGTAGTCCGGCAGGCCGAGGTCGTGGCCGAACTCGTGGCAGAAGACGCCGAGTCCGCCGTTCTCGCCCTCGGTGGTGTAGTCGCCGAGCCAGTACTTCGACTGGCCGATGCGGGCGCCGCCGCCCTTGTTCTGGGTGCCGGAGACGTCGGGGCCGGTGAGGCCGTAGTCGTCGCCGTTCACGAACCAGCGGTGCGACCAGATGGCGTCCTCGCCCTGCGCGCCGCCGCCGGCGTCCTCGCCCATGCCGGCGTGCACGGCCTGGAAGTGGTCGATGTAGCCGTCGGGCTCGTCGAAGTTCCCGTCGTGGTCCCAGTCGTTGCGGTCCCAGACGTCGAACTGCGCGAGGTAGGCGTCGATCTCGGCGGGCGACTTGCCGGCCGCGGTCTGCGCGTTCCACCAGGCGTCGCCGGTGTCCTGGATGAAGGCCCACGAGCCTCCGGTGTCCTCGACGGCGTTGTCGCCGTAGGTGGAGGCGTTGCCGGGGACCTTGACCCAGTCCTCGACCGTGTTGGTCACCGAGTAGCGGCCGCCGGACAGCTTCTCGTAGTACGTCTTCATCGATTCGCCGGAGCCGTTGAAGAGGTTCTCGTAGTAGGGCTTCGAGAAGTCGGCGGTCCAGGCGTTGGAGTTGTCCTGGGTCCGGTCGGGCTGGGGAATCCGGTTGTGCAGCGGCCCGGGGACGGTGCCGAGCTTGCCCGAGCCCTGGTCGCCGAATTCGGAGAGGATCGTGAAGATCTTCTCCTGGCGGTCGGCGGTGGTGGTCTCGGTCTCGACGAACTTGCCGTCGGCGACCTCGACGACGCCCTCGGCGTTCGCCTTCGCCTTGCCCTTGGCGATCAGGTCGATCGCCTTCTCCCGGAGCTCGGTGCGCTGCTTGGTGAGCGGTCCGGGGCGGTTGTCCGACCGGTGGGCCTGCGCGCCCGCCGGCGCGGCGTCCTTGGCTTCCTGCGCGGCGGCGGGGACGAGCCCCGCGGCGAGGAGTGCGGTGAGCGCCGACCCGAGGGTCATGCCCACGACAATCTTCTTCACGTTTTTTGCGATCCTTCCGCTTGCCTCATGTGCCTCATGGGGAAAAACGGATCGCCTGGGGGAACGATCGCCGCAGAGTCTGACACGAGACGACCTCTCAGGGGAGAGGTCGTCCCGATTATCGGAGGAGAAGATTCACCGCCCGCGTCGGATCCTCCGCCCGCAGGACGCGGGGGAACCCGCTAGCCCTCGGTCCCGAGTGCGTCCAGCTGGTCCAGGAACCAGCGCTGCGGGGGAAGGGCCGTGGCGGCTGCCGCGAGGCGTTTCGCCTGGTCGGCGCGTTCGGCAGGGGACATGGAGAGGGCGGTGTGGAGGGCTTCGGCGGTTTGGGAGACGTCGAACGGGTTGACGGTGAGGGCGTCGGCGTGGAGTTCCTCGTGGGCGCCGGCCTCGCGGGAGAGGACGAGGGCGCAGCCGGACTCGGAGACGACCGGTATTTCCTTGGCGACGAGGTTCATGCCGTCGCGGACGGGGTTGACGAGGGCGACGTCGGCGAGGCGGTAGGCGGCGAGGGAGCGGGTGAAGTCGTCCTTCACGGAGACGAGGACCGGTTGCCAGTCGGGCGTGCCGAACTCGGCGTTGATCTCGTCGGCAAGCTCCCGTACGGCGGCCGTGTACGACCGGTAGGACTCCAGGTCCTGGCGGGAGGGGTAGGCCGAGGCGAGGTGGACGACGCGGTCGCGCCATTCGGGGTGGGTGGTGAGGAGCTCGCGGTAGGCGAGGAGGCCGCGGAGGATGTTCTTGGAGAGCTCGGTGCGGTCGACGCGGACGATGGTCCTGCGGTCGCCGACCTCCTCGCGGAGCCGCGCCAGCCGTTCGTCCACCTCGGGGCGGTGAGCGAGCGCCCGGAGCTCCTCGCCGTCGACGCCCAGGGGGTACGCCGCCACCCGGGTGCTGCCGAGGCCGCCGGACTCGTCCGCGCAGGCCTCGAAGGCGGATGCCCAGATCCGGGTGTGGAAGCCCAGCCGGTCGGCGCCGAGCATGCCCCGCAGGAGTTCCTCGCGGATGTCGTCGGGGAGCATGCGCAGATAGGCGGGGGACGCCCAGGGCGTGTGCGTGAAGTGGGAGATGCGCAGGTCGGGGCGGAGGGCGCGGAGCTGCCCGGGGACGAGGGCCAGGTGGTAGTCCTGGACGAGGACCGCGGCGCCTTCGTCGGCTTCGGCGGCGAGGGCGTCCGCGAAGGCCTGGTTGTAGGCGCGGTACGAGTCCCAGCGGCGGCGGAACGCGGCGTCGAAGACGGGTTCGCGGGGGATGTCGTACAGGTGGTGGTGGAGGAACCAGAGCACCGAGTTCGCGATGCCGTTGTACGCGTCGCCGTAGACGTCCGGGGGGATCTCCAGCATGCGGACGCCGGGCTCGCCGGTGCCGCGGCGGACGGCCTCGCGGTCGCCCTCTCCGAGTGCCGCGCACACCCACAGGCTCTCCTGGGCGGACACGGCGCTCAGCCCCGAGACCAGGCCGCCGCCGCCCCTGCGGGCGTCGAGCGAGCCGTCGGCGCCGAGGACGTACGAGACGGGGCCCCGGTTGGATGCCACGAGCACAGTAGCCATGTGGCGAACCTAGCCCGTCCCGTAAACGCTCAAACGTACGTATACGAGACAGGCTGATTCGGCCACGCTCAGTCGTCGCAGGTCAGCGGTTCGGGCAGGGGCGCGGCCAGCGGTTTCGGCGGCCGGCCCGTCAGTCGCGCCGGCTGCCGCGCAGGGCCGCCTTCGCCACCAGGCCGGTCGCCGCGAGGGCCACGGCGAGGGCGCCGAGCAGCCAGAGGCGCTCGCCGTTGCCGCCCGTCTCCGCCATGGAGCCGGAGGAGGAACGGCCGCCCTGCGGGCCGGGGGCCGGGGGAGCGGGGCGGACCGGGGCCGTCGTGGACGGGACGGGGGCGGGGGAGGACGGTGCGCCGGACGCGGTCGGCTCCGGCGGGGTCGGGCTCGGCGGGGGGTCCGACGGGGTGGGCTTCGAGGACGCGCCGGGCTCGGGGAGGTCGAGGACCGGGGCCGCGGCGCAGGTCGGGTCCTCGCTGCCGTCTCCGCAGGGGGAGCGGGGGGGCTCGACCTCGACCGCGTCGCGGAGCCGGCCGTCGCCGGCGGGCGGGTTCTTGATCTTCGCGATCTCCAGGTCGGGGACCGGTGCGGAGAAGGCGAGGGCGGACGGCACGTAGGTGTCGCCCTTGGTGGAGAAGGTCAGGTCGGCCGAGGTCGCGCCGGGCGGGACGGCGCCCGCGGGGACGTCGAAGGCCTTGGCGTCGATGCCGAGGTCGCCGGTCGGCTTGGGGGAGACGGCGCCGTCGTTCCCGCCGACGAAGAAGTTGTCGGTGTCGCCGGTGGAGGGCTCGGTGACGTTCTTGCCGTCGACGAGGAACCTGTCACCCGGGGTGTTCCGGTCGCCCTCGTAGGCGGTGACGCTCGCCCGTACGGTGCCGGGGCCGCGGTGGAAGCCGTCCACGGTGATCGTGGTGGCGGGCGAGGTGGAGCGCTGGAGGACGTGGCCGCCGTAGACGTGGACGCTCCGGCGCTCGGGGGCGTGGACCGGGTCGGGCGCCGGGAACCTGTGGACGACGGTCAGGGACCAGCCCGCCACGCAGCCCTTGCCGTTCGGCGCCCAGACGCCGCCGACCGCGATCCGCGCGTCCGTGCCCGAGACGCCCTTGAACGCGGCGGTCACGTCCGACTCGCCCGTGTAGTAGTGCGGGCCGCCGGTGTCCGACGGGTCGACGACCATGCTGTCGATCGAGACCGGGAGGGCGGCGCGCGCCCCGACCTTGATCACCGGGGCGGTCGTCGCCGGGTCGCCGGGCGAGGGGGCGACGTCCGCGCCGGAGACGTCGCAGCGCTTGAGCAGCGCGCCGCTCGGGCCCTTGTACGTGCCGTCGTTGCCGCCCCAGAACAACCGGGCGTACGCGACCTCCGCGCCGGCCGGGACGACGACGTGCCCGGTGCTCGAACCGTGGCCGGGCGGCGTGCCCGCCGCCAGGCCGGCGGCGTCGACGCGCCGCATCACGAAGGTGCTGTCGTCGTCGGCGCCCTGGCCGCTCGCCGCCGTCGCGCAGCGGGCGGCCAGGTCGGCGGGGGCGGTGGGACAGCCCATGACCGTGTTGCCGATGGTGGTGAAGTCGCCGTACAGCGAATCGCCGTACCGCTCGCCGAAGGGCTCGACCACGTCCGCGGCGGCGGGTCCGGCCGCCGTGAACGCGAGCGAACCCGCCGTCAGGCCGATGGCCGCCAGCACTCTGCCCAGGTGATGTCGTCTGAAGCGCATAAAAGGGCAATGTAGGTAAAGCGGATCATCGTAGGGCGTAACGCCACGCGGTGAAGCCGCGCCGCGGGCGCGCGGCCCGCCCCGGCCGCCCAGGCACCCCGCGGCGCCCGGCCGCCACGGGCAGTCAGGCACCCCCGCGG